>JBOGJN010000055.1:0-6126 GCA_050745445.1 Thermoanaerobaculia bacterium | reverse complement strand
CTTCACTCCTTCATTCTCAATTCACAATTCGTAGTTCACAATTCCTTGTCTAGCAGGCTGCTGAAAAAATGGATGCGGGCGTCGTGTCCGGCACGTTGCATCCAGCGCCCGTTCCGGGCCCCTGCGGATCGGCTCTTCATGGCATTCCAGCGGGTGCCGGCAAAGTGCCGTCCACCCTTCGGGTTACGGCGGCGGGGGGCCATCTGCGGCGTCATCGCTCCTCGCCGATGCAACGGCATCGCCGTCGTCGCGCTTTCTTGCATCTGACCCCGCGGCGCTCGTAACGCCATCCCACACCCTTTTTCAGCAGACTGCTAGAGTCCGCGACCGACTTCAGTTCCCCGCCAGATACATCTCGATCAGCAGGGCCTCAAAGTGGAGACGCTTGTTTCCGCGCCGGCTGTCGGGGGGAACATCCGCGGCGGCAAGCGCGGCGCGCCGCAGCGCCTCGGGAGGTCGACGACGCGCGAGGTCTCGAATCGGGCCGGCCACGGCGCGGTGGCGCAAGAGGTCGGCGGAGATGGAGGTCACCATGGCCGCGTCGGCGAGCAGCTCTGCCAGCAGGCGCGAGAGCCTCTCGTCCTGGCGTGCGAGCGATTCGGCCAGCAGGAGCAACGCCGGCAGTTCCCCGCGGGACAGCCCCGCGTCGAGCGCCACGAGGATGTCCGCGCGCGACTTGCGGTACTGCTCGAGATGCGCCCCGGCCTCTTCGGGGCTCTGCGGGTCGAGTGCGGCGAGGTCCCGGGCGTCCTCCTCGGAGAATCCGCGAGATCGCCAGGCGTCTTCCCGTTGTGCGAGCGGGGCGGCGGCGACAGCGACTGCGACGCAACGCGAGCGGACCGTCGAGAGAAGCGCCTCGGGCCTTGTGGTGGCCAGGATCCAGCGGAAGTGGCCGCCCGGCTCCTCCAGGGACTTGAGCAACGCATTGGCCGCTTCGGGCCCCAGCATTTCGGCGCGCGCGACGATGGCCACCCGGCGGGCGCTCTCGTAGGGCCGGCCGGCACCAAAAGCGAGCGCCTCGCGGACCCGATCCACGCGGATCTGCACGCCCTCCGGCTCCACCCGGGACAGGTCGGGATGGAGTCCCGCCGCCACGCGCCGGCAGGAGGCGCAGCGCCGATCCGGATCGTCTCCCGGGCAGAGCAAGATTTCCGCTAGCCGGCGAGCCTCCGACTCGAGGCGGACCTGCGACGGACCCCAAAGCAAGACCGCGCCGGGGAAACGTTCTGGTCTCGCAGCCAGACGCTCGAGTGCAGCCGGAGCGGTCAAAGCGAGAAGCGTTCCGAGAGCCGGCGCCAGGTGTCCTCGAAGACGGTGCGAGGCTGCCGGGAAGCGTCAATAACACTCACGCGCCCTGGCTCACGAGTTGCGATTGCGAGATAGGCGTTTCGAACCGCAAGATGAAACGCCAATTCCGTGCGCTCGAAACGTCCGGCCAGGATCCAGTCGCGACGTCGCGTGCGCTTCAGGCCGATCACCGGGTCCAGGTCATAGACCAGGGTGAGGTCCGGAACGACCCCGTCGCGGGCCAGAGAATCGACGGTTTGCACGAACCGGGAATCGATTCCCCGCCCGACCTGTTGGTAGGCCTCGGTCGCGTCTGCGTAGCGGTCGCAAAGAACGAATTCCCCTCGAGTGAGGGCGGGTTTCAGAACCTCGGTGACATGCTGTCGCCGGTCGGCCTCGAAGATCAGCCATTCGGCCACCGGATCGAGGTGGCTATTCTTGGACTTGAGAACCAGATTCCGCAGGATTTCGCCGATACGAGTGCCGCCGGGTTCCCGCGTCTCGATCGCGCGAATTCCGGCCTTCTTGAGCCTGGCGAGCGCCAGCCGCAGCTGCGTGGTCTTACCCGAGCCCTCGACCCCCTCGAACGTCACGAGTGGCATGCGTTGAGAGAGGATATCGAATGACGAGAGTCGAGAGTTGAGAGTCCAGAGTCTAGAGTTCGGTACCGTGCCAGGAAGGGAACGGCTGACACACTCAACGCTCGACTTGTCCTAACATTGGTCTCTCACCGACGTATCCGAGAACGATGGCTCAAAACAACGGAACCGCGAAGCGGGTCGAACCGAGCCCCACCGGCGGCCCGTCTCTCCGAGGGACCTTCTACGCCATTGGCTTGCTGGGCCTCGCGATCGCCGTGGCCTCGATCGCGGACATGTTCTCCCCGCGCCCCTCCGATGGCATCGTTCCGGTCCCCTACAGCCGCGGCGGCATCGAGGTGCGCGAAGTGCTGCCCGGCGGACCCTCGGAAGGCGCCGGGATCCGGGCGGGCGACCGGATCATCGGCATCGGACACCGTCTCGTCCGGTCCGCCTCCGACGCCTCGGCCGAGCTCCAGAAGCATCGAATCGGCGAGACGGTGCCGTACCTGATCTCTCGCGAGGGGGAATTGAGGAACGCCGTTCCGGTCCGGCTCACCTCGATCCGGCTGGGGGAGGAGACCTACCTCTACGTCGCCGTTCTGGGCTTCCTCTTCTTCTTCATCGGGTTTTTCGTGTTCCGCCGCCGCCCCGACGACCGCGCCTCCCGGATCTTCTTTCTGCTTTGCGTTCTCTTTCTCCTTTTCTTCGTTTGCCGGCTGCGCCCGGCCTCCTACTGGTGGATCGATGTCTTTGTGCAGAACACGGGGACCGTGAGTCTCTTCCTGCTGCCCGCGGTCTTCCTCCACTTCTTTTTGATCTTCCCTCGGCCTCAGAAGTTCTCCTTCGCGCGGGCGGACGAGTTGACTGGAGAACCCCCGCCGCGCTGGAAGTCGAGCCTTCAGGACTTCCTCTCGGCGAGCCCCGGTCTCTTCTACCTGATCTATGCGATCCCGCCCCTGTGGTTCCTGCTCGACGTGATCCGGCAGATGCGCGGGGAACGCGTGGCCGTGCTGTCCGGCGCGCCGCTCTCCTCCTGGATTCTGCTGGGCGACTACCTGGTCGCGGGGCTTCTCGCCCTCGCACACTCCGCCTTCGCGCTTGGGGACGCGCACGAGCGCCGGCAGGCCTTCCATGTCTTTGTGGGCACGATTCTCGGGACGGCCCCGTTCGTCTTGCTCGGCATCGTTCTGCCCTCCGCCTTTCACAACGACCAATACGTCTTCTACGGGATCGTGCCGATGGTTCTGATCCCCCTGACCTTTGCCTACGCGATCGTGCGCTTCCAGATGTTGAACGTCCGTCTCGTCGTCCGGCGAACCTTTCTCTATGCGGCCACGACCGCGGTCTTGTTCGGTCTCTATGCCCTGGTTTTTGCGACGGCCAATTTCGTCTTCTCGGGGTCGCGTCTCTCCTCCTCGCCGTTGTTCAACTTTGGCTTCTTCCTCGTCGCGCTGCCGCTCTTTGAGCTCGTGCGCCGTCGGCTCCAGACGCCCCTCGATAAGCTCTTCTTTCGGGAAAAGTTCGACTACCAGGCGGCCCTGCTCGAGATGAGCGAGGCGATCACAGGCGAACTGGATCTCGGGAAGATCGCGGACTTCCTGACGGCGAGCGTGGCCGCCACAATGCGGCTGGAAAAGGCTTCACTCTGGGTGCGAGATCGCGAAGGGTGGCTCGAGCGGAGGGGGCGGCACCAGGATCGTCTGTCTCCGGACGCCGTTCTGCGGCGCACCCTGCGGCGGGAGGGCAAGCCCGTGGGCTTGGAGGAGCTCTTGCTTGCACCGGGAGACGCGGAGAGCCGGGCCTTCCGCGAGCGGCTCGCGGAGGAGGGCTTTCGGCTTCTGGTTCCCCTGGTCTACCGCGAGCGTCTGATGGGTGTCCTGGCGCTGAAGGAGAAACTCTCCGGCGAGCGCTTCGACCGCGAGGATCAGGCGCTGCTTTCGACGCTCGCCAACCAGTCGGCCCTCGCGATCGAGACGGCCCTGCTGCACGACGAGATGACCCGGCAGGCCGAGTTCCAACGCGACCTCGAGATCGCCCGCGATATCCAATCGAGCCTGCTGCCCAAGTCGGTGCCCGAGGTTCCGGGCTTCTCGTTTCTGGGCGGCAGCCTGCCCGCCAAGGTCGTGGGCGGGGACTTCTACGACTTCATTCCTTTGGAGGATCGCCGGTTGGGCTTCGTCATCGGCGATGTCTCCGGCAAGTCGGTGCCGGCCTCGTTGCTCATGGTCGCCTCGAAGGAGATCGTCTACTCGCGCGCCTTGACAACCAAGGATCCCGGTCTGCTGTTTCAGGAGTCCAACCGCCGCATCTACTCGATCAAGCGGCGGATGTTCGTCTCCCTGGGCTACTTCCTTCTGGACCCGGAAACGATGAGCCTGCGGTACGCCATCGGGGGGCAGCCGCTGCCCATCCTGCTGCGGTCGGGTGACGGCGAGCCGCGACCGCTCGACCCTCCCAAGCACCGCCTGCCGCTTGGGGCGTTGCGGGAAGTCCCTTACGATACGCGGGAGATCTTCCTGAAGCGGGGCGACCTGCTCTTCTTCTATACAGATGGCTTTTCCGAGGCGATGGACGAAAGGATGAACCCCTTCGGGGAGGATCGCCTGATGGAGTCGCTCGCCACCCACCGGACCCATTCCCTGGAGGGGGTTGCCCGGGGGATCTTTGCCGACATCCGAAGCCATGTCGCCGGGGCCGAACAGTACGACGACATGACCTTCCTCTTGCTGCGCGTGGACTGAAACCTCGGGCAAACCGGGACGTATCATGGGAAGAGCCATGAAGTCGCGCCGGGCCATTTCCGTGGTCGGTGTCCTGCTCCTGCTCGCAGCCGGAGGGCTGACTGGCCTCTATCTGCGCGGTCGCCGGGAGGTGACGACTTCCTCGGCCGCGGCCTACGAGGCCTACCGGCAGGGGATCGAAAACGAGCGCCGCTTCTACTTGAAGGAGGCCCGGCTCCATTTCGCCCGGGCCCTGGAGCTCGACCCGGACTTTGCAATGGCCATGCTCGGGCTCGCCCGCAACGCGGAGAAGGATCAGGCGACCTCCCTGACCGAGCGGGCGCGCCGGCGGCGCGACCGGTTGAACGAGAGCGAACGCTTGCACGTGGATCTCCAGTTTGCCGAGGTGAACGGCAAGACAGAAGAGGTCTCGAAGCTCGCCCGGGAAATCCACGAGAAATATCCCGACGACATTCGGGCGGCCATGATCCTGGGCCACGACGAGGACGCGAAGGGGCACACCGACCGAGCCGTCCAGATCTTCACGGAGCTGCTCGCGCTCGAGCCAAACAACGCGCTGGCGTACAACCTGATCGGCTATTACTACGGCTTCCGCGGCGACTACGACAAGGCAATCGAGAGTCTGAAGAAGTATCAGTTCATGGCCCCCGACCAGGCCAACCCGTACGACAGCCTCGGGGAGATCCAGGCGTACTCGGGGCACTACGAGGAGGCCATCGCGAACCTGAACCGCGCGCTCGCGATCAAGCCGGACTTCTTCCAGAGCTACTCGAATCTGGGCGTGGCTTACGAGGGCGAGGGAGAATACGCAAAGGCCATCGAGAACTACCTTAAGGCGGCGACGGCCGCGCTGACCGACGGAAAACGCCGCGACTACCTCGTGCAGGCGCTGCGGGCCGCGGCCGAGGCTCCGGATCCCGCGGCGGTGCGTGAGGTGGCTGTGCGGCTCGAGGCCATGCCCAAGGATAAGGGCGCAGAGGTCCGAAAGGTCCTGGTCCAGGTGCTACTCGATCTGCTGGAGCGGCGTCCCGCGCAGGCCGAAGCAAGGCTGCGGGAAGTCCGCTCCGCTCTCGAGGCTTTGTTCGCGAAGCAGGCAGCCCCCGGCGAGAAATTCTATGAGCCCAGCTGGAACTTCCTGATGGCCTGGGCCAAGGTCGCGCAGGGGAAAGACGACGAAGCGATTGCCCTGTACGAGGAGATGGTCGATCAGCCGAATACCTGGCGTGGGTTCGAGGGCCGTCGCTGGGTCTACGAAGGGCGAGCCAATCTCGCGGCGCTCCTGGCGAAGAAGGGAGAGCTCGACCGCGCGGAGAAGCTCCTGGAGGAGAACCGCAAGTGGAACCCGAGTTGGGCGCCCACGCGTCCGGCGGAATTGACCGTGGCGCAGCTTCGGCGCGAGAAGGTGCTGGCCGCCACGAAGTGATGGACCGTCCCGGCCGCGATTTCGAGACCCAGCACAAGCTCCTCCTGCTCGAGACCCTCTACGACGCGGGTCTCTCTCTGGGAGCCCTGCCCGA
>JBOGJN010000054.1:0-1410 GCA_050745445.1 Thermoanaerobaculia bacterium | reverse complement strand
CGCCTGGCCCTTGCCGGGCACGCGGATCGACCCGCCGTCCTCGGTCCCTTCGGGAATCTTGATCCGCACCGTCTCGGCTTGCGCCACGTTGCCGCGCTCGCGGCGGATCGATAGAGACGCCGCGCCGCCCAGAACGGCGTCGCGAAAGGGAATCTCGATCGAGCCGCGCATGTCCGCGCCCCGGGCCGGTCCCGTGCGTGCCCTTGCGCCCCCGAAGAGATTGCCGAACAGGTCGCCGAGGTCCCCCTCGAACTGAAACCCTTCGAACCCTCCCCCCTGTCCGCCGAACCCCTGCCCTCCGAACCCCGGTCCGCCGAAGCCTCCGGAGGAGGCGGAGCCTTCGGCGAAGGAGGGCCCCGCGTGGCCGAACCTGTCGTAGGCCCGCCTCTTTTCGGGGTCCCTCAGCACGTCGTAGGCCTCCTGGACCTCCTGAAACCGGTTCTGGGCGGTCCTGGAGCCCGGATTGACGTCCGGGTGGAGCTTGCGGGCGAGCCTCCTGTAGGCCTTTTTGATCTCGCCGTCCGGGGCGCCCCGGGACACCCCCAGAACCTCGTAAAAGTCCCTCTTTGCCATGTGTTTGGCGGATTATAACGGCCCCGAAAATAACCTATTGACACGTAGACTAGGGCTAATATTATTCGCCATAACCGAGTAAGCTTCTAATCTTATAAGGGCAGCGGAGATGACCATCGACAACATCGATCTCCGGATCCTGGACATGCTGCAGCGCAACAGCAAGCTGTCGCAGGCGAAGATCGCCGGCGCGGTCGGGCTGACCACGCCCTCTGTGAACGAGCGCATCAAGAAGATGGAGCGCCACGGGATGATCAAGGGATTCGTGGCGCTGCTCGACCACGAAAAGATGGGCTTTCCGCTGACCGCGTACGTGGACGTCGCGCTCGAGCACCCGCGGTTCGAAAAGGGATTCGTGGACGATCTCGAAAGGCTCCTCGACGTCCAGGAGTGCCATTACCTGGCCAGCGAGTATGCGTACCGCCTGAAGGTCAAGGCCGCCGACCCCGCCACGCTGGCCGACTTCCTGCAGCGGCGCCTGCTCTCGATCAAGGGCGTCGTGCGCACGCGGACGGAGATCTCTCTCTCGTCCAAAAAGGAGTCGACGCTGCTGCCCCTGCCCGTCGGCGAAGAAAAAGACAAAGACAAGAAGTAACGTCCCCTGGAAAACGTCCCCTACAGGTGGATCGCGACTCCCGCTCCCGCCACGAAAAGCGACCGCTTCGACTGCGACAGGATGCCGTGGTACGTCAGGCGGATGACCAGGGACGCGTGCTTCACGAAGCGGAAGTCGCCGTCCACGCCGACGTGGAAGCCGAAAGCGGTCTCCGCAATTTCCCCGGGCGGCGCTGCGGCCGGCGCCGTGGCGTCGGGCCGAATCCGGTATCCGCCGATGCC
>JBOGJN010000053.1:0-1327 GCA_050745445.1 Thermoanaerobaculia bacterium | reverse complement strand
AGCCAAGGTCCTTGTAGCGGACCACGGCCTTCACGAGGTAGTACTGAGCCTCGAAGAAATCCGGATAGACAAAGTGACCGGAACCACCGCGAGGGAGCCTTTGCCAATAGTTTTTGACCTCGGCGGGTGTCGGACTCGGGTGCGTCTGGCCGTTGTTGTCACGGATGGGAAGGCCAGAAGGATCGAAGCAATAGCCTCGCACGGCGCATGCGCACAGGCCGTCCGTGTGGCAATCCTCAATCAACACCGAAGAGGGATGAGCTGCTAGCAACATCAAGAGATCCAGACATATGAAGCCCAGCGAGACTGGATGGTCGTCGATGGTGGCCGTGGTAGCTCGGCTACTGTCCAGGTGTTCGACAAGAAGCGGCACGGACTTTCCTTCGCATTCGAGGATTCGGTGAACATGCTCCGAGAGCGGCGACGGTTGCTTATGGTCGGCGATGGTTGCGTCGGCTGCTCCGTCGCGCGAGTAGACCCAGCCGATCTGTGGTGCTGTTGCGATGGCCTCTAGAGCCTTTTGCAGCTCGGCTGGCATGCAGCGCTCGTCGGCGGCAGCCGAGGCGGCGACGAAAACGCCGACGGGTAGGAGCAGCAGGCGTGACTTGGGAAACCGGCTGGAAGCCATCTCGGTGATCCTGCTTACGGACAGCATACCTCTCGACGGGCGGGTGGGTATGTGCCTAAGGCTGCGGCGTCGGATTCGGCGCGGAGGACCGTTCGTTCAGGAAGGAAACCCAGGCGGGGTCGGCGGCGATGGGAACGTAGGCGGGATTGGCGCGGAGGGCGAAGCGGTCGAGGCGGCCCTCCGCTTCGAGCGGCCGCAGAGCGGCGACGGCCCCTGCGGCGTTTCCGGCGCGGGCCTGGATCTCCGCCTCGATCTCGGCGCCCCTGGAGCCCTCGCCGACTAAGCGCCGAGCCTCGTGGATCGCCTCGAGAGCCTCCTGCGTCTTGCCGAGATTCGTCTGAGTGACGGCTTGCAGAGAAAGGGCGTCCGGGTCGGGACCGGAGAGGGCCAGATAGCGGGTGAGCTGCGCTTGCGCCTCCGCATACCGCCCCTGCGAGAGGGCAAGCGTCGCCAGCTCCTTGGCGGCCCCCGGGGCGGGCTGCGGTTCGGCCAGCGCCCTCTCGAAGGCGGCCCGGGCCCGCTCCGGCTGACCTACCTGCCGCGCCGCTAGACCCATCTGGTATTCGATCGGGGCCCTCTGTCCCCCCAAAGCGAGCGCTCGGCTCCAATGCTCCAGGGCCTCCTGGAGACGTCCTTCGTTTTGCGCTTGTAAGGCAAGTTCCTCTGCCTGCCTCCTCGGGTCGGCGGGCAGTCTCTGCG
>JBOGJN010000052.1:0-17100 GCA_050745445.1 Thermoanaerobaculia bacterium | reverse complement strand
AGGCAAGACTTCGAGGCCACGAAAATGCTCGAAAAGAGAGGGGCCGCGTCCTGCAGTCCCTCTCAAGCGTAATCCTGAGTTGGAGCGGGCAACGGGGTTCGAACCCGCGACATCCAGCTTGGGAAGCTGACGCTCTACCAGCTGAGCTATGCCCGCCCGCGTCCGCCAGAATATACCCAAAGAGTTCCGCAGCGGCAACCGTGACCGGCCGACGCGAAGGCCGCGCGGCTCGCCGCGTTCGCCGGCACCTATCCGTCGCTACGCTCGGCGGCCCGCAGCAGACGCAGTTTCGAGGCCAGACGCGGCAGCCGGATCTTCGCAAAGAGGTGGCCATTGACGAAGAGCACGGGGATCGTGTCGCCATACCGGCGCGCGAGCTCCGGGTCCGAGTCCACGTTCACGACCTCCCATTCGTGCGCCCGACCTTCAAGCATCGCGTCCACTTCGCGCCGCAGACGCTCGCAGAGGTGACAGTCCGGCCGGACGAACAATCGCAGCCGAATCATCGGGTGACCGGGGGCTGTGACTGGCTCGTGGAGAACAGGTAGACGTAGTGAAACCCGGACAGAATCGTCGTGGTCGCGGCGGCTCCGAACGCGATCAGCACGACCGGGCGCGGCCAGCTCCAGAGATTCGCGCACAAGACGAAAAGCACGGTGACGATGAGCGTCGCGGTGGTCACCTTGCCGAGCCAGGTCGGCGCAAACCTGCGTTTGCCGGACGCCAGGATCAGGAGCAGTCCGACCGTCATCAACAGGATGTCGCGGGAAACTACGAAGAAAGCGAGCCAGACCGGCACCTTCACGGCCGCGGGGTAGGAAGGGATCGCCAGGAAGATGTAGGAGCTCATGAGCAAGAGCTTGTCGGCGATCGGGTCGAGGTAGGAGCCGAGCTCGGAGCGCATGTCGAAGCGCCGGGCCAGGAAACCGTCAATCCCGTCGGAGACTCCGGCCGCGACGAAAAGGAGAAGCGCGATCCCGAACCGCCCCACCGAGATCGAGAAGAGGAAGAACGGGAGCGCCGCCAGACGCGCGAGCGTGATGAAGTTCGGAAGCGTCCAGGGTCCTCTCACGAAGCCGCCTGCCCGTCTCGAACCGGGCTTGGTGTACCGGCCGGTCGGACGTCAAGAGTCAAATGTCGAAAGCCGCCGGGGCGAGCTCCGGACACCTTCGACCTTCGATCCCTCAACCTTCGACTCTCTTCAAGTCCCCGAGGGGAGGTTCTCCGAGCGGATCGAGGCGATCGCGTGTTTGTAGATCATCTCTTCCCGCCCGTCCACCTCGAGGACGAGCGCGAACTTGTCGAAACGCCGCAGACGGCCCATGCGCTCCTCGCCCGAGGTCAACCGAACCGTGATCGCGACATTGTCCTTGCGCAGGTTGTAGAAAAAGGAGTCCTGAACGTTGATCGGCGTCTTGTTCATCGTTCTTCCGCTTCCTTCTCCCCCTCGTCCTCATCCAGGCGCGCCAGGACGACGGCCATGGCTGCCTCCGGCGCGACCCACTCGACTCCGCGTTGCCGCGCGAACCAGGTCTTTTGCCGTTTCGCCAGCTGGCGGCTCACTGTCACGATTCTCTTCTCCGTTTCGTCTCGGCGGGCACGCCGCTGGACCCAGTCGGCGACCTCTCGATAGCCGACCGCCCGGAAGGCGTTTGACTCCAACGAAACCCCACCGTCGAGCAGCCGCCGAACCTCCGCATTCCAGCCGGCCTGGAGCATCTGGCGGACGCGTGCCGCGATCCTAGCATAGAGATCCTCGCGCGACGGCGCGAGGCCGATCTGGATCAGGCGAAATCGCCGCGCCCACCCGTCCTCCCGGCGCACACGGTCCGAAGCCTTTCGCCCGGTGACCAGAAGAATCTCGAGCGCCCGAAGCGTGTACCGCAGGTTTCCCGGCGGGATCCCGGCGGCCGAGATCGGGTCGTTCAGGGAGAGAAACCGATGCGCCGCCTCGCCACGGCCGCGCGCCCACCGAGTCAGGGCTTGCCGGAGGCGCGCGTCCGTGGCCGCGCCCGGCGGAAGGCCGGAGAGGAGGGCGGAAATGTAGAAGCCGCTGCCTCCGCAGACGATCGGAAGCCTCCCGCGGCGCGCGATGTCCTGGATGATTCCGCGGGCCCGGCTGGCCCAGAGACCCGCCGAGAAGGTCTCCGCGGGGTCTGCCACGTCGATCAGGTGATACGGGACCTCGGCGCGGCGCCCCGGGGAGGGCTTGGCCGTTCCGACGTCGAGACCGCGGTAGACCGCGAAGGCATCGGCGGAGACGATCTCTCCCTGCCGGAGACGCGCGACCTCATGAGCCAGATCGCTCTTGCCCGAGCCCGTGGGGCCCAGAACGACAAGGAGCGCCGGCCGGGGATCCCGTTTCACGGCAATCCTCGGTACCAGAGATGCGTCGCCGACGGCGACAGCTCCAGCCGGATATCCGAGCAGAGGTCGGTGCGAAAGAGCGGCACACGGGCCTCCCGGAGCGCGCGCAGCGTCTCGGGCGCCGGATGGCCGAACCGGTTCTCCCGCCCGCAGGAGATCAGCGCCACCCGGGGGGCGACCGCCGAAAGAAATTCCCGGGTCGTGGATCCGCGGCTGCCGTGGTGCCCGACCTTCAGGATGTCGGCCGAGAGCGCGAGACCACGGGCCAGAAGCTCCGACTCGGTCGGTGCTCCCGCATCGCCCGTCAGAAGGGCCCGTTTGCCGTCCCGCTCGAAGAGCGCCACAAGCGACTGATTGTTCGTCGCATCCAATTTTCGGCGCAACCCCCCGGAGTGGAGCACCGTCAGGCGGGCGTCCCCCCAGCGCACGACGCGCCCGGCGGGAAGAATTGCCACGGGGATGGCCCTGCGCCGGGCGACCTCCTCCAGTCCGCGGAAGAGATCCCCTTCGTCTTGCCCCGCCGCACGCCAGAAGACGCCCACCGGCAATTCCTCCAGGACGGCAAACAGACCGAGGGCGTGGTCCGGATGCGGATGCGTCAAGATCGCGGCGTCCAGGCGCGTCACGCCCCGGTCGAGCAGCTTGGGAAGAAGCCGCGTGCGTCCGAAGTCTCGGGCGTCCAGGTCGAAGGGGCCTCCCCCGTCCACCAGCAGGACGTGGTCTCTCCACCGCAGCAGCAGCGCGTCCCCCTGCCCCACATCCAGCGCCTCGAGTGAGAAGCCGCGCGGAGGACCGGGCGGTCCGGGCCGAACTGCCAAGAAGAAAAAGAGAAGCGCCGCCGAACTTGCGGCGAGCGTCCGCAGGCGGCGCGGGCCGGCAGCCGCGGCAAGCGTCAAGAGCGAGACGCAGAGCACAGCCGTAAGTGGCGGCGTCGGTCGCAGAAACGCGACACCCGACGCTCTCTCGGCCAGAAACTCGAGTGTGCGAGACCCCAGAGCAAAGAGTAAGCAGAGCGGGAGCGGAAAGATTCCTGCGGCAAAAAACAGAAGCAGCAGCGCGCCCAGAGCGATCAAGGCTCCGGACAGGGGGACAGAGAGCGGCGCGGTCAGCCACGCGGCGGCCGAGAGCACGTTGAACCTCCAGAGCAGAACGGGCGCCGTGGCGGCCTGGGCCGCCAGCGCCGTCGCCAGCCCCGAGAAGAGGGCTCCTGGGCGGGCGGGGAGAAATTGCCGGATCGGGGCGGTCAAGAGAGCGATTCCGAACACGGCGGCAAAGGTCAGAACCGTCCCCACGGAGTACATTTGAACGGGAGAAACACCTAACAACAGAAGGGCCGAGAGGCCGATCGCCTGAAGAGGCGCGATGGGCCGCTCGAGCAGCCGCGTCAGGAAAAAGATCCCGAAGACAAGACCCGCGCGCACAGCCGGGGCATTAGCGCCGCCGACCAGCACGAACAGCAGGATGGTTCCCAGAAGGGCCGCATCGCGAAGCTTTCCTCGCACGCGCAAGACCCGCAGCACGCCTAGAGCCAGCCCCACCGCCAGCGCCACATGCAGCCCCGAGACGACCAGCAGATGGTAGAGGCCGCCGCGGCGGTAGCGCGCCACCATGCCACGGTCGAGCTCCGAGGTCCGCCCGAGAAGCAGCGCCGCGAGCGGTCCGCGCACGTCGCGATCGAAGTCTGCGCCGCGCGATCCGGCGGCCGGCAGTTTCGCGTAGAGCCAGCGGTTCGGAAGCGTCGCCAGGGAGAGCAGCGTGCCCCCTCGACGCTCCAGCCGCAGAGCGCTCTTGACCGAGAGCCGATAGAGCGGCCAGGGGAGCGAAATGTCGCGCTTTGACGCGGGTGGCCCCTCGGCCGTAAGATGCCCCACGAGGGTGACGCGGTCACCCCTGTCGGCCAGCGGCTCGACCGGCGTCTCGCCCGAAACAAAGACGATAACCTCCGCGGGAAAGGGATGCCACGAACCCAGCCGGATCCGCTCGGCTCGCATCCTGCCGTGAGCGCGAGGAGGGGACCCGACCCAGAAGTCGGTCAGGACGCCCTCGATCGCGACGCCGCTCGAAGCTTCCCGGGACAAGAGCCGGAAGCTCTCGCGGGCAAGCTCCGCGGGAGCGGCGATCCGAAGTCTTCCTTCGATAAAACCCGCGCTTGCCCAGGCGAGCGCGAAGGCCACCCGGGAGACGGCGCCCCGCTCGCCTCGCAGGGCTCTCCCCGCGAGAAGAAGACCGCAAAAAACGGCTAGAAGAACCGCGGGCAAAGCGCCGCTGACCGACAGTCCCCCCAGGCCGATCCCGGCCGCGAAGGCAACTGCGGCGGCAGCGGCCGGCGCCCGTCCCGTTTCGAGCCTCGGGCCGATCATGCCCGGGAAAGCACGACGACCGCCTCGACCCGGTGCGTAAAGGCGAAGAGGTCGTAGAGCCGCGTCCCGACGATCCGGTAGCCGCGCGCAACCATCACCGCCAGGTCCCGCGCGAGTGTCGCCGGCTCGCAGGAAACGTAGACGATCCGGCTGCGGACACAGTCGGCCAGCGCCCCCGCAAGCTCGAGGCCGAGGCCCGCGCGCGGCGGGTCGGCAACCGCGAGGTCGAAGGGTTGCGACGCCGACCGGACGAACGGAAGGACGCCTGATCGCATGACCTGCCACGCTTGCGCCTGCCAGCGCTTCTTGGCCTCGAGCGCCTGCTCCACCGCATGCCCGTCTGCCTCGACGCTGACGACCCGGTGCCCGGCATCGAGCAACGCTCCGGCGAAGAGCCCGACGCCGCTGAACGCGTCCAGCGCCTGGCCTGGCGGCACCGCAGCCGCCTCCCGGAGCACATCCCGGTAGAGATCCTCGATGAGAAACCGGTTCGACTGAAAGAACGTTCGCGCTGTGACCGGCAATTGCCGGCCGCCAACGCAAAGCCACAGCCGGCGCTCTCCACGGGAAGCGAGCAGCTCGCCGTGTTGCCCTTCAACGGCGACTCCTTCCAGCAGACCCGCCAGCGCGCTCGAGAGAGCATGGGCACCGCGCCGGTCCTCGCTTGTGCCGTCCCCGGTCAGAATCCGAGCGATCCGTGGCGTCCCGTCGAGGGCCCCGACCATGGCCACGCTCGAGACGTCCGCGCCGCTCTCCGCGATCGCCTCCCGAAGCGGCGGCAGGAGCGCGCGCACCGCTTCCGGGAGGGCTTCGCACTTTTCGGCCGGCTCGACCCGGTGCGTGCGCGGCGCGTAATAGCCCAGGGCTGTCTGCCCGCCGCGCCCTGTGACGTGGAGACGCGCCCGCAGCCGGTAGCCCGGAGGCGATGGCAAGATCGGCAGCTCGCCGAAGAGTTTGGCCGGCAGCTCGCCGATGCGCTCCATCGTCTCGCCGAAAAGCCGGCGTTTTTCGCGGCGCGCGGCTTCGGCATCGAAGTGGGCCCAATCGCAGGCCGCGCAGTCTGCGTGCGGCCCCGCGCGGCGTTCGGCCGACGCCAGGAGAAGCGACACGGTCCTCCCCTTCCAGAACCGTCTGCGGACCTCGTGAACACACGCCTCGACCTGCTCTCCCGGAAGTGCGCCTTCCACAAACCCCACACCCTCGGCCCCTCGGACGATTCCCTCGCCGGTGGGTGCTAGCTTTTCGACGGTGACGCGGCGAATCATAGGCAGCTCTCAGCTGTCAGCTTTCAGCTCTCAGCTCGAAATGCGTAAGCAAATGCTTACCTATTCTCAATTCACAATTAGCTTTCGGCCGCGGCATTCGCTCCGCGAACGGCGGCCGAGAGTCTTTGCTACCGGGGCCCAGAATTCACAATTCACAATTCTTCTGAGCCTCGATCACAAATCACAAATTTCACTTACAGCAACGTCAGCCGCGGCAGGTCGAGAAGCTCCCGAAGCAGACGCCGCTTCAAGGCTCGAACCGTCCTTTGCGCCGTTTCGTCATCCATGCGCACGCGCGCCTGGAGGAGAAGCTCCTCGGCCCGCGCGGCAAGCCGCTGCCTCTCCGCGTCGGTCACCGCCTGCTCGAGCGCTCCGGCCAGCCGCCTGTCGAGCCGCACGAGCGAGGCTTCGATCTCGCCTGCGGTCTTGCCCGACCCATTCAGGCGGCCAACCGAACGCAGCGCCGAGTCGAGCGGCGCCGAGAGATCCGGGCGCCGGCGCGAAACATCCGCGAGCTTGCCGGCCAGACTCTCAAGCGCCGCCGCGGCGTCCGGCTCGGCCGCCCCGGCCGCGCCCCGGCCGACCGCCGTCTGCGCGCGCCGCTCCCAGGCCAGGAGCACCGCGTCGCAGCAGTAGGAAAGAGAATTGATCCGTCCGGTGGAGCCTCTCTCTTCGCGGCGCGAAAAGGCGTCGTCGATTCCCTGCTCGACCGCCTCGATCGGCACGCCGAGCGCGCGCCACTCTTTGACCAGCGCGAAATCCCTGGCCGAGAGCAGAAAGGGCGTGCCGCGCCGCCGGATGAACGCCGCCTCGGCCGCGGCGTAGTACTGCCTATCCGCTTCGGTTTCGTTCATGGATCAAGAGAAGCCCCGTCAGCGTCAGCAGCGGGTCCACCTCCTCGATCCTCTCGGAGCCGCCTCCGATGAGTTCGGCGAGTCCGCCGGTCGCGATGACGCGCGGACGCTCGCCCATCTCTCGCGCGATGCGGTCAATCACACCCTCCACGAGCGAAAGGTACCCGAAGTAGAGGCCGGACTGGATCGAGCCCGCTGTCGTCTTGCCGATGACCTTCTCCGGGCGGCGGATCTCGACCCGCCATAGCCGCGCGGCTTTCTCGAAGAGCGCCTCGGCCGAAATGGCGATTCCGGGCACGATCACGCCGCCGGCGTACTCGCCGCGCGCCGTGACGACGTCGAAGGTCGTGGCGGTGCCAAAATCCACGACGATGCAGGGCCCACCCAGGCGCGCGTGCGCCGCCACGGCGTTGACGATCCGGTCGGCCCCCACCTCCTGCGGGATGTCGTAGAGGATCGGCATCCCCGTCTTGATGCCCGGTTCGACGAAGAGCGGCTCGAGCCCGAAGAGCTGCCGGAAGGCCTGCCGGATCGGGAAACGCAGCGACGGCACGACGTTCGCGACAATGACGTCCTGAGGGGCAAGACCGGTTGAAAGCGAGCCAAGCAAACCCTGGACCGAAAGCGCGATCTCATCGGAAGTCGCATCCCGGCGGGTCGTCAGGCGCCAGTGACGCAGCAGCTTCCCATTTTCGTAGAGTCCCAGAACCGTGTTCGTGTTTCCCACGTCCACGGCGAGCAGTCTCGCCGGCTCCGCCTTCACCATTCCAAAACCTCGCCGTTGGCGAGCACGGCCTCGCCCGAGTCCGTCTTGAGTCTCAGGAATCCCTCGCCGCTCAAACCCAGATACTCCCCCGTCAACTCTCCGCCGTCGCGCCGAACGGTCAGCCGATCCCCCGGATGGTGGAGAGAGGCGCTTTCCCACTTGCCGACCTCCAACTCCCATCGCGGGACCGAAAGCTCCGTGTCCAGCCGATCGAGCACCTTCTGGAGCAACGGAGCGAGCGCAAACGGACGACCCGCCTCCTCTTCGAGTGTCGTCGCTTGGGGCACGCCGAGAGACTTCGCCGAACCCAGGACGTTTAATCCCACACCGACGGCCACGCGGGTCTCCTCCCCCTGCGTGAAGGACTCCGTGAGAATACCGCCGAGCTTTCGCCGACCGGCGTACAGGTCGTTGGGCCACTTGAGTTTCACACGCACGCCGGTGGCGGCCTGGACGGCATCTCGGACCCAGCGCGCCACGGCGATCGGCATGAGCGAAACCGGCTCCCCCTTTTGAGCCCGCCGGACAAAGGTCCAGTAGAGCCCGCGCCCGCGCGGCGCCACCCAGTGTCCCCGGCGCCCGCGAGCTCCCGGCTGCCCTTCCGCGACGAAGACGCTCGGCGAAAGCTCCTGTTCCTCCTGAAAGTAAAGCTGGATCACTTCCCGCGCGAGGTCGTTGGAGGAGCCCGTCTCCTCCAGACAAGTCAGGTTCTCGAAAGCCCGCCACCGCTTTGGATTCAGCCGCCCGCCCGCGAAGGCAATCACCGGCTCCCCGTGGAAAGCGCCGCGCGACGCTCTTCGAGCTCAACCAGACGGCGGCGCGTCTTCTCGACGACGGGCGCCGGCGCCTTCTCCAGAAAGGAGGGGTTGCGTAGCTTGACCGCGAGGCCTGCAATCTCCTCGTCGAGCGCCGTCAGTGTGTGGGCCAGTCGCTTGTGGTCCGTCTCGGAGGCGCGTTCGGGAATCCGGAGCCCCAGCGCAAGCCCGGCCACCACGTCGCGCGCCGCCTCCGGCGGCGGTGGCCCGAAGCGAAGCTCCGAGAGTCTGGCCAGGTGCCGCAGCAGCGGGGCCAGGGTCTCGAGCCGCGGCGGGAGCTCCCGATCCGGCGAGCCGGGATCGACCGACAGCTCGACGGGATCGGTGGGAGAGACGCCGCGTTCCTTCCGGAAGTTGCGCACGCGCGTGATCACGAATCGAAGGGCCTCAATCGTTGTCTCGGCCGCCGCGTCGGCGTGGATGCCTTCTCCGGTCGGGTAGCGCGAGGCGATCAGCGTGCCGGGCCGCCCCGTCATCTTTTCCCAGATCTCTTCGGTCACAAACGGCATGAACGGGTGCAGCAGGGCGAGCGAGTCGCGGAGACATCGCCAGAGCACACCCCGTGCCGTTTCCCGGGCCGTTTCCTCCGCCGAGCCCTCGGTGGAGGAGTTGGCCGCCGTAGCCTTGGCGGAGGACTCATCCGCCGTAGCCTTGGCGGAGGCGGAGAGCAGCGGCTTGACCATTTCCACGTAGCCGTCACAGAACTCGTGCCAGAGAAAAGAGTGAATCGCTTGTGAGGCCTCGTCGAAACGGAAGGCCGTCAGGTGCCGGTGGATGGCCGCGGCCGTGGCGGAAAGACGCGAGAGGATCCAGCGGTCCGGAAGAGTCAAGGCATACGCCGCGAGCTCCTCCGGAACGCTCTTGCCCTCGAGCTGCCCCATCGTGAACCGGGCGGCATTCCAGAGTTTGGTCGCGAAACTGCGCGAGCCGACCATCCGGCTTCGTTCGACCGCGACCGTCGGGCCCGTGGAAGGAGCGGAGGCCAGCGCGAAGCGCACCGCGTCTGCGCCGAACTCGCCAATCGCCTCGAGCGGATCGATCACGTTCCCGCGCGTCTTGGACATCTTTTCTCCGCCCAGACGCACCAGACCGTGGATATGCACGACAGAGAAGGGGACCCTTCCCGTGAAGTGCAGCCCGGCCATGATCATGCGGGCGACCCAGAAAAAGAGGATGTCATACGCCGTCACGAGAACGTCGGTCGGATAGAACTCCCGGAAATCCGGCGTCTCCTCCGGCCAGCCGAAGACCGAGAAGGGCCACAGCTGGGAAGAGAACCAGGTGTCCAGCACATCCGGATCCTGCTCGAGCGGGGAGGCGCCGCACGTGGCGCAGGCCTTGGGCTCCTCTTCGGCGACCGTGATGTGGCCGTTGCCGCAGGTGAAGGCTGGGATCCGGTGCCCCCACCAGAGCTGACGCGAGATGCACCAGTCATGGATGTTGCGCATCCACTCGAGATACGTCTTGGTCCAGGCCTCCGGGGCAAACCGCACATGCCCCTCTTCCACGGCGCGGATCGCGGGCTCGGCTAAGGGACCGACCTTCACGAACCACTGCGTCGAAAGGTATGGCTCAATGACCGTGTCACAGCGCTGGCAAGTCCCGAGCGCCATCTTGTGCGGCTCGGCGCTCACCAGACGATTCTCGGCGGTGAGGCGCGCCACGACCTGCTTTCGCGCCTCGAACCGGTCGAGACCCGCGTAAGGCCCCGCCTCCGCCGTCATCCGCCCGTCGGGTCCGACGACGACGACGGATTCGAGACCGTGCCGCTGCCCGGCCCCGAAGTCATTGGCGTCGTGCGCCGGAGTCACCTTGACGATCCCGGTCCCAAATTCCCGGTCCACGAGGATCGGATCCTCGACGATCGGAAGCCTGCGCCCCACAATCGGGAGCACGGCTTGCCTGCCCCGCAGCTTCGCGGTTCGCGGATCCTCGGGGTGGATCGCCAGCGCCGTGTCGCCCAGCATCGTTTCGGGGCGCGTCGTCGCCACCACGGCACCCGAGGCGACACCGGACACGTCGTAACGGATCCGGTAGAGCGTCCCCTCCACCTCCCGATGCACCACCTCGAGGTCCGAGACCGCCGTTTCGCAGCGAGGACACCGGTTGACGACGTACCGACCCCTGTAGATCAGCCCCTCCCGGTAGAGCCGCACGAAGGCATGACGCACCGCCCGCGAAAGGTCCGGGTCGAGCGTGAAACGCTCCCGGCTCCAATCGAGCGAACAGCCGAGCCTCCGGATCTGCGCCTGAATCGTGTCCTTCGCTTCCCGTTTCCAGGCCCAGACCCTCTCGACGAACTTCTCCCGGCCGAGCGTTCGCCGGTCGATTCCCTGTTTGGCAAGCTGCCTTTCGATCACCATCTGGGTCGCGATTCCCGCGTGATCCGTGCCCGGCACCCAGAGGACGCGTAGACCCTCCATACGTTTCCAGCGGGCCAGAATGTCCTCGATGGTTCGGCCGTAGGCGTGGCCGATGTGAAGCTTTCCCGTGACGTTGGGAGGCGGAATGACCATGACGAAGCGGGGGGATCCCAGGGGCCCCCGAGGCTCGAAGCGTCCCTCCTTCTCCCAAAGCTGGTACCAGCGCTCTTCGAACGCCGCGGGGTCGAATGTCTTGGGAAGCCTCTTCGAGGCCTCCGCCGGATCGGTGCGCAGAGGGTTTTCGGGCATGAAAAAAGGGCCTCTGGGCCCTTTCCTATATCAGAAACCGGAGGCCTTATTTACTCGATGCCGGTTTCCAGCTCCTTGATCCTCCGCTTGATGACGATCTCAGCCATGTCCGGGATGATCTCCCAGGCGATTTCCCGGACGATCCTTTCGGAGAGCTTCTCCACCACGCGGATGGCAAGCTTTTCCATCTGGTCTTCGGAAAGCTCTTCGCCCGGCTTGACGACGCTCGACAGCATCTGTTTGAGCTCCGGAATCGAAGCGAATTGCGCCATGATCTCAATCTCCCGCGGAACCTCCGCCGTTTGTGCGGCACGCCCCGCCTCTGGCGGCTCCTGCGCCGCTCGCTTCTCTCTCTCGAAAAGGGTCTGAGCCTCCGTGGCGGAGATCTCGCGCGCGGGCAGCGTCCGCTCCGACTCCGAGTGCCTCGAGCCCGCGCTCGGCTGCGGAATCTCCTGCGTCGGGGCCTGATCCGCGGGCACGGCGGCCGGCTGTTCCGAAACCTGAACGGCTTTGTCGAAAGCGTGCGCGATCGGGCCGGTCGGCTCCGAAACCTGCCAGACCCCGGTTCCCGCGCCGGACCCTGGAGCGCCGATCAAAGGTGGCGCCGCCTTCTCCGGCTCATCCCGCAGCCACTGCCCGAGCGGTCCTCGCGACGGATCGGCGCGCGAGAGCGGCTTCTCGGCTACATCCGGCTGCGCCGTATCCTGCCCCGAGCCGGGGACGAAGTCGGGGTGTTCCCGCTCAAATGCCGCGACCGCCGAGTCCACGTCTCCCCGGCCGTACTCCTCCTCGAAGGGGTCCCCCGCCTCTCGCCGGGGAGGCCTTCGGATGGAGCCGGTGAAGTCCTCGCTCGCGAAACCCGCGTCGAAAGGCTCGGACTGCTGGGCGGCGGCGGACGCCGGCATCGAGGCGGCAGCGGCGGGCATCGGCTGACCCGCGGCCGCGCCCTGCGTCCTCGCGCGCCCCAGCAAGTCCTCGACCTGAACGAGTAGCTGCTGCGAGTCAAAAGGCTTCGAGACAACCGCGTCGGACCCGATCCGCTCGGCGCGCTCGCGGTCGAAGGGTTCGAAGGTTCCCGAGAGCAGCACGACCGGAATTCGAGCGGTCGCCGGGTTGCTCTTGATGGCCTCGCAAACCTCGTAGCCGTTCTTCTCGGGCATGACGACGTCGGCCAGGATCAAGTCGGGGCGTTCCTCCCGGACCCTCTCCAGCGCCTTCTGTCCATTGGAGACGCAGACCAGCTCGAATTCCCCGTCGGAAAAGGTCAGCTCCACGACCTTCTGTATGGTCAGGCTGTCGTCGGCCAGCAAGATCTTCTTCACCATGGAATTAAGGTTCTGCGGATCAAAAAGTTACACGTGGTTGCCCACCGTGTCAAATGGGAAGAAGGACACGCACATCGAGGCGCCGCCCGCGAGCGTTCGCGCGCGGCCTTCTACCTCCTACCCACTGCGTCCTTTAGGCGCTTTCCCAGACCGCGGCGAGGTAGCGCCCGGGAGGGCGGCGCCCGAAGGCTTTGGCGAGGTGGCGAGAGGCTTCGACGACCTTCGGAAGGCTTACGCCCGTCTCGATGGAGAGGCCCTCGAGCAAGTAAAGCAGGTCTTCGGTCGCGAGATTGCCCGCCGCGCCCGGCGCGTAGGGGCAGCCCCCGAGGCCTCCGGCGGACGAGTCGTAGGTCGTGATGCCACACTCCAGGCCGGCATAGACGTTGGCGAGCGCGGTGCCTCGTGTATCGTGGAGGTGAAGAGCCAGCACGCCTCGCGTCACCCCCGATTCGTACAGCGTCTCGACGACGTCGAAGATGTCTGTCGGTGTGGCCACGCCGATCGTGTCGCCGAGCGAGATCTCGTCCACGGGCAGATCGAGCAGCTTGTGCACGACTTCCCGGACCGCTTCCGGAGCGATCCGGCCTTCGTACGGGCAGCCGAAGGCAGTCGAGACATACCCGCGAACACGGATCTTCTCCTCCCGCGCCCGGGAGACGACCGGGCGGAAGCGCTCGATGGACTCGTCCACGCCGGCATGGATGTTGTGCTGGTTAAACGTCTCCGAAGCCGCGGTGAAGACCGCGATCTCGCGCACCCCCGCCTCCACCGCCCTCTCCAACCCGCGCACGTTCGGGACCAGGGCCGGATAACGCGTGCCGCTCGCCCGGTGAATGCGGCGGAAGACCTCCTCGGTCTCCGCGAGCTGCGGGACCGCTTTGGGGGAAACAAAGGAGCCAACCTCGATGGCCGGCAGACCCGACTCGGTCAGCCGGTCCACAAACTCGATTCTGGCCTGGGCCGGGAGCGTCTGCGCTTCGTTCTGCAGACCGTCGCGCGGCCCGACCTCGTAGACCGTGACCTGCGGCGGCAGCGAGGGCCGGCGGATCGCGTGGGGTTCCCAAGGCTCCATCAGTGCGATTATTACCCGGTTCGTAAAACGTGAAACGTAAAGCGCAAAGCGTGGCGCTCCCCAAGCTTCGTTTCACGCTTCACGTTTTACGCTTTACGACCTCAAGTGATCTCCGCCAACGCCGTTCCCGCCTCGACCAGGTCCCCCTCGCCGTGCGCGATGCTGCGGACGACGCCTTCGCGGGGCGCACGGATCGCGTGCTCCATCTTCATGGCTTCCAGAATCAGGACGACCTGTCCCTTGGCCACATGCTCCCCCGGTGCCACCAGAGTCCGCCGCACACGCCCCGGCATCGGAGCCAGAAGGCCACCGGACTCCGCCGGCCTGGCGGTCGAGCCCGTGACGCGCCGGATTTCCCAGACCTTTCCGGCGCACCAGACGAAGGCAACGTCGCGTTGCCGGGCCACGCGCACGCGGAGGGTCTCTCCGCCGATCTCGATTGCGTCAAGCTCCCGGTCCCGCCACAACAACCGGAAGCGCACCCGGCGCTCACCCAGGATCGCCGTCTCGTTCTCGAAACGCACCTCCAGGACTCGCGGCCCACAGGAGAGCTTCAAGGGCCCAGCCTCCATCCCGAGGCCTCGTTCCACGGGTCGCGCGGCTGACCCGGTCCCGCTCCTTCGCCCGAGCCCGCAAGGCAGAGCCCGGCGGCGATCCAGGCGGCGTCAGACGGCTGCGCGGGCGCCGGCGGCGGGAGACGCTCGAGCAGATCTGTCGCGTACCGGCCGGAGACAAACTCCTTCGAGGCAAGCACCGAAGCAAGCAACGGCAGATTTGTCTCCAGTCCCAGAACGACCCAATCGCAGAGAGCACGGCGGGCGCGGGCAATCGCCGCCGGCCTGTCGGGAGCCGAAATCACGAGTTTTGCGAGAAGCGGGTCGTAATCGAGACCGATGCGTGAGCCTTTCTCGACGCCGGCATCCACGCGCACGCCCGGGCCCGAAGGCTCCTCGTAGGCGAGAAGAAGACCCGAGCGCGGCAGCGACTCGATCGGGTCCTCGGCGTACAGGCGTAGCTCGATGGCGTGTCCCTGCGGATGAAGCTTGCCGCCCCGCCAGGAGGCCGGCAGAGCCGCGCCCGCGGCGATTTCGATCTGCGCGCGCACGAGGTCGAGACGCAGCGTTTCCTCCGTGATCGGGTGCTCGACCTGGAGCCTCGTGTTCATCTCGAGAAAGTAAAAGTTCCCTCTTTCGTCCACCAGAAACTCGACCGTCCCCGCGCCGACGTAGCCCACGGACCGCGCCGCCTCGACCGCCGCCCGGCCCATCATGCCCCGCAGGCGGGAATCCAGGGCCAGGCTCGGGGTTTCTTCCAGGAGTTTCTGGTGGCGCCGTTGGACGCTGCACTCGCGTTCGAAGAGATGCACGATGTTCCCGCTTCGATCGCCGAAGACCTGAAACTCGATGTGGCGAGGGCGCTCCAGAAGCTTCTCGAGATAGACGCGGTCGTCTCCGAAAGCGGCCTTGGCCACGCGGCGGGTCTCCGCGAGAGCGGCCGGCAGGTCCTCCGGCCGCCCGACCCGTGACATCCCCTTGCCGCCCCCGCCCGCCGCCGCCTTCACGAAAAGAGGAAACCCGAGCTCATTGCCCTTCTGGAGAAGAGCCTGGTCCTCCCCCGCGGACGCGTCGGAACCGGGCACGACCAGGACTCCCGCCTCCCGCATGCGACGCCGGGCGCGGAGCTTGTCCCCCATCTCCTCCATGGCGGAGGCCGGAGGCCCGATCCACAGAAGACCCGCCGCCTCCACGGCTCGCGCGAAGGCTGCGTTCTCCGAAAGGAATCCGTAGCCGGGATGGACGGCATCGGCCCGCGCGCGGCGCGCCGCCTCGAGAAGACGCGGAGAGGAAAGGTAGGTCTCCAGCGGCGGCCCGGTGCCCAGCGACACGGCCTGACTCATCTGACGCACGTGAGACGCGCCGGCGTCGGATTCGGCGAACACCCCGATCGGGTCGATCCCCATCTCCCGCGCCGTGCGCGCGACACGGACGGCGATCTCGCCGCGGTTGGCGATTAGAAGCCGCTTGGGAAGCTCAGTCATCGGACGGCCAGAAAATCACTCGCTTCGTCCGCGCTGACCCTTCTCCCACTCTTCCCAGAGCCCGTAGATCCTCATTTGCCGCTCGAGGCCACTCTTCTCGAGCAGTCTTGCGACTTCCGCGCGGTTCTGGCGTCTTCCGACGCGTTCGGCGGCGTTGGCAAGACCCGAAACCGCGACCGCCGCGACGCCGGCGTTCATGCGCGCCTCGCGCAGATCGACCTTGTCGAACGTGTCCGATTCGGCATGATAGTCGGCCAGATACTTCTCGGTTTCCTGATCGGCGACGAAGTTGGGGATCCCCTCCAGGAGAAAGTCGAAGTTATCCGTGCCGAGGAGCGCCTCATCGTTGGAGCCGTCCGCCCCAAAGGCCGCGACCGGGGCGAGAACCCTTTTCAGAGCGGGGGTCAGCTCCGGCCGGCCGTCGTTGAAATAACCCGTCGTTCTTCCGTCTCCGATGTCGTGAATGACAACCGCGGTGTGCCGGTCGAGCTCTCCCCGGTGCGCCGCGACATAGCCTCGCGATCCCAGTAGACCGGTTTCCTCCGAAGTGAACAACACGAAACGCACGGTCCGCCGCGGCCGCTCGATGGCCGCGATCGCTCGCGCCGCCTCAACGACCAGGGCGCAGTTGACGCCATTGTCGAGCGCTCCGGTGCCGAGGTCCCAGGCGTCCAGGTGCGCGCCCAGAAGCACGATCTCCTCGGGCTTCTCGCTTCCACGGATTTCCGCCACGACGTTCTGGGGCTTCCACGAACCGCCGACCTTGTTGCGGATGTCGAGAACCATCGTCAGGTTCCTGCCCGCACCCATCAGCCGCGCCAGACGCAGACCGTCTTCCCGTGCCACCTGCGCCATCGGGATCGGCGCGATCGGGCCCCACGTGATCGTGTGCCGGTAGAAGAGATCCCGGGGGCGCGTCGAGATGAAGAGGATCGCGGCGGCGCCGCTCGCAACGGCCGACCGCATCATTTCCGGGCCCGCCAGGTACTCACCGAAAAGATCCTCGAAGGAGCGCATGGGTTTGGACCGTACGAGCGCGATCGCGCCCTTCGCATTTGCGCCGAGCCTCTCAAAATCCGTCTTCTTGCCCTCCCTCGCGTCCACGAGCGGCGCTGTCACCGCGCCCGTTGTGGACGGAGCCAGCGCAAAAGACACGACGCGCACCGGGAACCGAAACGGCGCCACGACGGAGGCCGAGGCGGACTCCCCTTCCCACTTGGCGGGGGCGTCGTACGCCTCGAGATGAACCGAGCCCACACCCGCTCGTTTGAACGCCTCTAGGCCCCACTGGAGGGCAGCCTCATAGTTCGCGCTACCCGTCGGCCGGCCTCCGATTTCATCGGTCAGCACGCGCAGGTCCTCGTCCATGTGCGAGCGCGCCGAGAGCACCTCCGCAAGGATTCGGGAGGCGGATTCCTCCGGGCGATTTCCGGCCGGCGTTGCGCCGAGACAAAAAGCCGCCAGGATGAAGACCAATGAACGAACGACGCGAGAGCCTCTGGCGATCATTCCTTCTCCTTATCTTTGGGAGGGATTCTAATTCGCTGCGGCGGTGCGTTATCCTGC
>JBOGJN010000051.1:0-2207 GCA_050745445.1 Thermoanaerobaculia bacterium | reverse complement strand
CGAGCCAGACCTGCGGGAACCACTCGGTGTAGACCGAGCGGGTCATCGCCTTCGTTTCCTTCTGCGTGAGCTGGAACCAGTCGCGGTTGTTGTCGTGGCCGACGTAGTGGTGGTAGAGCCAGGGCATGCGGCTGCCCTCGAACTTTGTCCCGAGGTTCTTGCGGTACCACTCGACTTCCATGATCTGGCCGTCGGGGTTCAAGGACGGCACGAGGAGCAGCACGACGTTCTCGAGCCGCTTCTTCGTCTGCGGGTCGTCGGCCGTGGCGAGGGCGTGCGCCCACTCCATCGCCATCTGTGTCGAGCCGATCTCGGAGGAGTGGATGTTGCACGTCACGAGCAGGACGACCTTTCCGTCTCGGGCGATCTTCTCGAGGTCGGCCTCGGAGAGGCCGCGCGGGTCGGCGAGCTTCTTCGCGGCGGCCTGGATCCCCTTCGCGTTCCTGACGTTCTCTTCCGAGGAGATGACGGCCATGATCATGTCTTCGTTCAACGTCGTCTTGCCGAGCACCTCGATCTTCACGCGCGGCGAGACCTTCTCCAGCGCGCGGAAGTAAGCCGTGATCTGCCGGTAGTCGGCCAGCGTCCGGTCGGCGCCCACCGGGATTTTCAGAAACTCCGACGGCGTGGGCGCGGAAGCTGCGAAGAGGGCGGCGGCAGCGAAGAAGAGAGCCGGGACGGCCTTGAGCGTCGATTTCATTTAGGGGGTCTCCTCGAACGCGAAGTCTATTGCACGTTGTCGCGGGCGTTCGCGCATAATGCCGCCCGATGTGGCGCGAGACTCTGCGGCTGCGCCTCTGGGCGCTCGCGAAGATCCCGCTGATCGCCTGGGTGCGTCCGTCGGTCGTCGTGCTGACCGAGGAGCGCTGCGAGATCCGCGTGCCGCTCTCTCGCCGGACACGCAACCACCTGGGCTCGATGTACTTCGGAGCGCTCTGCACGGGGGCCGACGCCGCCGCGGCGCTCATCGGCTTGAAGATCTCGCAGGGACTCTCCGGCCGAATTTCGTTCATCTTCAAGGACGTGCAGGCGGAGTTTCTGAAGCGCGCCGAGGCGGACGTCCACTTCTCCTGCGGGCAGGGCCGCGAGATCCGGCAGTTGCTCGAAAAGGCCGAAGCGTCGGGCGAGCGGGAGAGCCTGCCCGTCCACGTCCTCGCGACAGTTCCCACGCTCTTCGGCCCCGAGCCCGTCGCCCGCTTCACGCTGACCCTCTCGGTCAAGCGCAAGAGCTGAGCCGTTCGATTACAACGTCGCGCCCGCCGCCGACGGCAGCGCGGCAGAGAGGCTGAGATGATTGCCAAGAGAATCGCAGTGATCGGAGCGGGGCACATGAGGACTCTGGAGCAGCGCCTCCTTGCCTCTTACGGCAGTCGTGGTGTCAGCCGGATCCGCAAGCGGCTGTCTGTCGAGCGACTCATCGTCAGGCTTCAGATGCAGAGGCCACAAGGGTTCATCGCAAAGGGCGGCTTTGCGCTCGAGCTTCGCCTTTCCGGCGAATTCCGCACGACGCGAGATCTCGACATCACTGTCGAGCCGAAGCTTGGCGACATCGATGCCGTTTCCGACGAGATGGAAGCCGCTTGCGAGGTCGACATGTCGGACGGCTTCGAGTTCCGGCTGGAGGGGGGGCCGGAAGTTGTCGCTGCGGAGGGCGACACCCGGACCTTGCGTTACCTCGTTCGGGCGCGGGTCGATAACAGACTGTTCGAGATGGTTCCTGTGGATATTCGTAGGGGTGACTTCGTTCCCGCGCGCTTCGATCTGCTTCCCGGCTCCGATCTGCTCGAGTTCGCGGGAGTCCCGCCGGTTCACATCCGGGTGATTCCTCTCGAATACCACCTTGCCGAAAAAGTGCATGCCTACACCTGTCCGCGGGAGCGCGGGAACACTCGGATCCGAGACCTCGTGGACATGTACGCGTTGATGGAGCTTGGAACTTCGGGAGGCTCGGTCACCAAGGAGGCGCTTCGAGAGGTGTTCTGGCACCGACGGGCCTCCGAGATACCAAAGTCTCTGCCGATCCCCCCTGCGGATTGGCGGGAGGGGTTCGCCCTTCTGGCCCGGTCCATGCGAGACGTTCCCGAAGACATGACGAAGGCATTCGAGAAGATCTCCGGGTTCTACATTGGCCTCTGGAGGTAGCTCGTGCGTCGCTCGTTTGTTTTAGTTCTCCCCTCACCCCGACCCTCTCCCGGTGGGAGAGGGGG
>JBOGJN010000050.1:0-7696 GCA_050745445.1 Thermoanaerobaculia bacterium | reverse complement strand
TTCCCGATGATCGAGGACCTGATCCTCATATGCCGCCGGCGGCGAAAGAAAAAGAAAGAGGTCGTGCCCCCTGCGTGCGGCCACCTCGGCCGCTCCACGCGCATTGACCTCTGTCGACGCCATGTGGTCCACGACGACCTCTGTCCCGTGCCTTGCTCCCCACTCCTTGGTATAGACATTGTCGAACCACTGGTCGTAGCGCGGCACGAAGTGGCTCCACTGCAGGATCTTCAGCGTCTTCCCTCCGGACGCAGTGCGCGAAGCCTTGCGGGCGCAGGCGAGCGCCGGAATAGAGCCGGCCGCGAGCGCTACGCCCGCAGCCTTCACGAAATCGCGCCGGGTCACACCGGTGGCTTTCGGTCGCCGACTCTCGCCACGCGAGCGGCGACCGAGAGACTTACGAACGAAGGCCCTCCTTGTCATGTCTTGCTCCCGTCGTTCCCCTGCGCCACGAGCCGTGGGCTTCTCCCGGAGCGGGGCCTCTCCGCCGGGGCTTTCGGCCGCGGCGCTCGCTTCGCGAGCAGCGGCCGAGAGAGTTTAGAACGAAAGCCGAGGCCGCCGCGTCGCCGCGAGGGAGATGCCCGCAGGCGAGTCTATAATCGCCCGGTGACACCGCTTGACTCTGGCAGTCCCTTTCCCAAAATCGAGCTGCGGGACGAGAGAGGTGGCAGGGCGCTGCTTCCCACGAACGAGAGCCTTTTCGCGTTCTTCAAGACGACCTGCCCGACATCCGAGATGGCCTGGCCGTTTTTGGAGCGCATCCGGCAAATCGGCGAAACGGGAAAGTTGCAACTGGTCGCGGTCTCGCAGGACGACCCTGGAGAGACGCGAGAGTTCAACCGGCGCCTCGGCGTCGGCGTCGCTACGCTTTACGATCCTCCCCCCTGGAAAGCATCGGAGACCCTGGGCCTGTCCTACGTGCCGACGTTTCTCCTCATCGGGTCGGACGGTGTGATCCGAGACTCGGCCATCGGATTCCAAAAGCAGAAGATGGAAGCGTTCGCAGGGCGGGCAGCCGAGCTCGCGGGACGCCCCAGGCAGCCTCTTTTTCGGCCCGGAGAGAATGTTCCGGGGATCAAACCCGGTTGAGTCTCGAGGAACGCCGGCAGTTAGCCGTAGGAAGAAGGACGTAGGACGTGGGAGGAAGGACGTAGGTGGTAGGGAAAGCACGTAGGACCCAGGCTTTTTCCCCTACCTCCTACGTCCTAAGTCCTACGTCCTCAATGAGGTGAAAGAGTCGCTCATGGCGAAACCGCGAACATTCGGTGAACTGAAGGCGTCGGGGTACAAGCCTCGAACCGTCAAGGAGGAGTTGCGGGCGAACCTGCGCCGCGCGCTCGCGCGGGAGGAAAACCCGTTCGAGGGGATTCACGGCTACGACAGCACGGTGCTGCCCGCGCTCCACAACGCGATCCTCTCCCGGCACGATCTGCTCTTGCTCGGCCTGCGCGGGCAGGCCAAGACACGGCTCCTGCGGATGCTCATCAACCTGCTCGATCCGGAAATCCCGGCGATCCAGGGCAGCGAGTTGAACGAAGATCCTTTTTCTCCAATCAGCAAGTACGGTCGGCGGATCCTGTCGGAAAAGGGGGACGACACGCCGATTACCTGGATCCCCCGGGAGGAGCGCTACCGGGAGAAGCTGGCCACGCCGGATGTCACGATCGCGGATCTGATCGGTGACATCGACCCGATCAAGGCGGCCACCGAGCGCCGCTCCTACTCGGACGAGGAGGTCATCCACTTCGGCATCATCCCTCGCACCAACCGCGGCATCTTTGCGATCAACGAGCTTCCGGACCTACAGCCCCGCATCCAGGTGGGGCTCCTGAACATTCTGGAGGAGCGGGACCTGCAGATCCGCGGCTTCCCGGTGCGGATTCCGCTGGATGTCCTGCTCGTCTTCTCGGCCAACCCGGAGGACTACACTAACCGCGGCAACATCATCACGCCGCTGAAGGACCGGATCTCCTCGCAGATCCTGACGCACTACCCCGACGACGTAAAGACCGCGGCAAAGATCACCGCGCAGGAGGCCTGGATAGAACGGGAGGAAGCGGAACCCCGGGTCGAGATCCCCGACTTCTTCCGGGAGCTGATCGAAGAGATCGCCTTTGCGGCGCGCACGAGCGAATTCGTGGACCAGTCCTCGGGAGTCTCGGCCCGCATGCCGATCTCGGCCATCGAGATTCTGGTCTCGAACCTGGAGCGCCGCGGTCTGCGGCAGGCCGAGCAACGCGTCGCGCCGCGTCTGTGCGATCTGCCGACCTGCTTGCCGGCCATCACCGGGAAGGTCGAGATGGTCTACGAGGGCGAGCAGCAGGGAGCGGAGGTCATCGCCAAGAGACTGATCGGCACGGCGGTCAAGAAGCTCTTCGACGCGAAGTTTCCGGCGCCCGATTCGGGCCGCGCGACGCAGAGAAAGCGCGAGGAGCCGGAAGAAGGCCTCGAGGACCTGGGACCCGTCCGGCGGGTGCGGTCGGCTCCGGCCCCGGAAAAGGTCCACCCGCTCTACGAGCCGATCGTCGAGTGGTTTTCCTCCGGCAACAGGATCACGATCTCGGACGACACGCCCTTTGCCGAGCATCTGGCGGCGCTCGACTCGGTACCCGGCCTGCGCAAGGCGGTCGAGGAGCGTTTCTCCCCGGCCTCTCCGGAAGAGCTGGCCGTGGGCATGGAGCTGGTCCTCGAAGGGCTCACGCAGCACCTGAAGATCGCGCGGGAGGACCTCGACTCGAAGGTCTCCTACACCGAGATGCTGAAGTTCAATCTCGTGAAGAGCCGGACGAACTAGCTCTCAGCTGTCAGCTCTCAGCTGTCATGCAGGTCTATTCCGCGACTCGGAGTTTCCCGAGAGAAGAGACGTACGGTCTTCGAAGTCAGCTCCGAAGCTCGTCATCTTCTATCGGAACAAACATCGCCGAAGGGTGTGGGCGAAGGGGTGATGTGGAATTCCGCCGATTTCTGCATTTCTCGATGGGTTCGGCGAGCGAGCTCCAGTACCAGCTCTTGCTCGCGCGCGACCTGCGGCTCCTGACCGAAACCGATTTCAATTCCCTCGAGAATAGCGTCGTAGCGGTGAAGAAAATGATCGCCTCTCTTCTCCGGAAGCTGAGAGCTGAAAGCTGATAGCTGATAGCTCTCTCCGCGAGCGCATTCGAAGCCGAGAAGCCCTGCTCGGTTGTTTCCTGACTTGGCCGGTTGGAGGGTTCGCTGAGCTCTTGAAGCTCGCGGAGTTTGATTTTCTGGTCCTTGACTGCGAGCATGGATTCTTCTCGATCGAGTCGGTCGCGGCGATGGTCACGGCGGCCGACGCGGCGGGCCTTCCCGCGATCGTCCGCGCCCCCTCGGCCGCCTCCGATCAGGTCGGGCGGTACCTGGACGCCGGCGCGGCCGGCACGCTCTTCCCCCGCGTTGAGAACGAGACTCAGGCCCGGGGGGCGCTTCACAACGTCAAGTTCGCACCCGAGGGAAAACGGGGGTTGGCCGGCGTTCGCGCCAATCGCTATGGCGCGGAACCGCTCGGCCGCTTCGTCCGAGAGGCGAACGAGAAAACGCTCGTGGCGATACAGATCGAGACGGCGGGAGCGCTCGCGGAACTGGAGGCCATCGCGTCGCTGCCCGGGCTCGACGTCCTCTTCGTGGGTCCGAACGACCTGACACAGGCTCTCGGCATCCCCGGCCAGTACGAGGATCCGCGCTACCGATCGGCTATGGAAAGGATCGCCCGGGCGGCGGGGCAAGCCGGCAAAACGGCCGGGATCATGCTTTCGCACCGGGAGCAGATCCCGACCCTCTCGGAACTCGGTTTCCGATTCTTCACCACAAGCGACCGGACACTGGTGCTCGAGTCGGCCCGCGCCTGGCGCGCGGCCCTGTCGGGCCCGAGACGGGAAACGGGAAACGGGAAACGGTAAACGAACGAAAACTCTCTCGTTTCCCGTTTTTCGTTTACCGTTTTCCGGGTCGGTCCTCGGCCACGACACCGCTGCTGAGACGTGGCGGCCGTAGAATGAAGAGCCCGTGAGATATCGGTACTCCGACTACCCCGCCGACCTGCTGCGCCAGCTCCTGACGTTCCAGGAGCTCACCCGCCTGTTCTTACAGCTCGTGCTCCAGACCGGCGGAAACGTCGAGGAGGCGCTCCGGTGGATGAAGTACCTGCAGGAGCGGGGCATCATCGATCCGGGAATCGATCTCGAGCAGTTCCGCCGGGCTCTGGAGAAGAACGAGATCGTGGAGAATCGCGAGGGGCAGCTCGCGCTGACCTCGGCCGGGGAGCGCCAGATCCGCCGCTCCGCCCTGGAGGAGATCTTCACGTCGCTGTCGAGGTCCGGTCCCGGCTATCACGCCATCCCGCGCGCGGGAGCCGGAGGGGAACTCCTTCCCGAGACGCGCCCCTACGAGTTCGGCGACAACCCCACGGCGATCGACGGTGTACGCACGATCGGAAACGCGGTTCGCCGGGACGCCGAGGACATCGCCTTGAAGCCTGAGGACTTCGAAGTGCACGAGGAGGAGCATCTGACCTCCTGCGCGACCGTTCTCGCGATCGACATCTCCCACTCCATGATCCTCTATGGCGAGGACCGTTTCACGCCGGCCAAGAAGGTCGCGCTCGCCCTAGTCGAGCTGATTCAGTCGAAATACCCGAAGGACTCGATCGATGTCCTCCTCTTCGGCGACGACGCCAAGCGCGTCCCCATCTCCGAGATCTCGAAGACTCAGGTTGGCCCCTTCCACACCAACACGAAGGCCGGCCTCGCCATGGCGCGCAAGCTCCTCGTCCACCGCAAGAACCCGAACAAGCAGATCTTCCTGATCACCGACGGTAAACCCTCGGCCATCTGGGAGCGCGGACGCCTCTATAAGAATCCCTTTGGACTGGACTTGAAGATCGTCAACCGCACGCTCGAGGAGGCGGACGCCTGCCGGCGAGACGGCATCACGATCACGACCTTCATGATCGCGACCGATAGCTATCTGGTGGACTTCGTAGACAAGCTGACCAAGATCAACCGGGGACGCGCCTATTACGCCTCCCCCTACAATCTGGCGGAGTTTCTCTTCACCGACTACATCCGCAACCGCAAGAAGTTCCTGCATTGAGCCCGGCGGTCTGGATCGCTCTCGCGGCGGGATTCCTCCTGCTGATCTTCGCGCTGTTTCCGCGCTTCACCATCCGAAAGGCGCAAGACCGGCTGGCCGCGGAAGCGATGGCGCGGCCGGGCACGCCCTTCAAGCTCTTAACCCGCGCGGACCTCGTTGTGGGCCGCCACCGCCGCGTACCCGGAGTGCTGGGGCTGACGGACGACGCCCTGTCGTTTGAGGGCCTCTTCGGCGAGTCGGTTCTGATGCCGACCTCGCGCATCCAGAAGATCTCGACCGGCAGCCGCCTGGCCTCCGGCCGGCTGCTCTTGCGCCTCGAGGTCCTGCGCGTTGCGCGCGAGAACGCAGATGAGGTCGAGTTCGTGCTCTCCCACGCCTCCGCCTTCGTCTGGAGAAGTCACCTGGGCCTCTGGGCCGTTCGCGAGCGGCAGGCGGATGCGGACCGCGTCACGCCCGGCAGAGCGCGTCAGCCCTAAAGCCGAGACACGTCGGTTCTCGGCTCACGGCTCACGAGACCGGTGTCGCCGGAGTCGCGGGCATGCCTCCCTCGAGGGTAACCTCCGCCTTCCAGCCGAAGGTTTGGGCGGCGCCTTCCAGCAGGTCGCGGGCATGCTCGGCGGCCCTGGCCTCGATGCCGGCGTCTTTCGCCGCCCGACCCAGAGCGCCGCGCGCCCAGAGCATCCAGCGGTTTCGGTCCTCCAGCGTGATCGGGTTGACCCAGCCGCTCTTCTCGTCGAACCACTCGAAGTGCGGGTCGAGCGCGAGCAGGCGCGGCCGGGGCAGACGGACGTGGACGGTATGGCGCGGGGTGTCCGCCGTGACCACAAAGTCCGGACTGCCAAGATCGAAACCGCCGAGCACGCGCCCGCGAAGCCGCAGCGTTGCGCTCTTGGGAAAGTTAAAGACGAGGACGGTCCTGATCTCCTCGTAGCGGACCACATCGGCCACCTGGATCTCGACGGTCGCAAGCTGGGCGATTCGTCGAATGGCAAGGACAACTGGAGCGGCATCGATTCGCGCGCTCGACGCCCCGCGCCGGCCGGCAAGGAAAGCGATCCACAGGCAGGCCGCGAGAAGGATCGCGCCGAAAAACCAAAGCAGCAGACGGCCGAGGGTTCGCATTTGAACCTCCCAGCGTTATCCTCCTCCAGACCGATCAAGAAGGGAACTCGGCCGGCCTACTCCCTCTCCCGATGGGAGAGGGCCGGGGCCTGCCCGCCGAAGCCCTGGCGAAGGAGGGTGAGGGGGGAACTAGACCGGCCGCTGTTCTGAGCGGCTTTTCGACGCTGCGAGCACCTGCCCGACCATCCCGAGAATCGCGATGTCCCGCAAGATCGTCCAGCGCATTTCGTCCACAAGCTCCGGGCGGCTCTTCTCCTTCGCGTGGACGCCAAAGCAGCCGCAGTTGACCGGATTGCCGCGCGCGAGGTTGACCGAGAGCGCGACGAGGAAGACGAGCAGGAGAAGTCCCGTGACGCCTGTGGCGGTCCTCTTCCAGACGCCAACGAAGAGAGCCAGGCCCGCCATCAGCTCGACCCAGGGAAGCACGAGCGCCATCACGTTGACGACCACCCCGGGCACAAGGCGGTAGTTGTAGATCATGTGCGCGAAGGCGGGAGGGTCGGCAATCTTCGGAATCGCGGCCACGACGAAGATCGCGCCCAGACCCAACTGCACGCGGATCGACAGCCAGGGATGAAGGAGCCACGCCGGAAGCCGCATCAGCGCGGGAGCCCCTTCTCGACCGGCTCTCCCCTCTTCTCCCAGTCGGGGAAGCCGTCAGAGTAGACGAGGGCGTTATTGAAGCCGAACATATGGAGCTTCTCGGCCAGCATGTGCGAGTCCTCGCAGTCTCCCCCGCTGCAATAGATCACCAGCGGCGCGTTCTGGTCGTACCCCTCGTCCACCAGCTTCTTGATCTCCTCCTGCACGCGAGTCTCCCAAACCGGGAAGCTGCGCGCTCCCGCCACATGGCCTTCCGCATAGACGGCCGTGCGGCGCGCGTCGAGAAAGGGGATGTGACGCTCGTACAAAGCGACCGCCTCCTGACCGGTGATGTGTACCCAGGGGCGGTCGGGGTGCGGCGGATACGTCGCCGCAGCTGCGCCCGGCGCGGCGGAACTGGAAGTGGTCGGGACCGCCGAAGCCGGACTCTCCGCGGCCGGCCTTGCCGGCACGACCAGAGCGTTCGGATAGTCTCCGATCCAGGCCAGGCGGCGCTCGGGCGAGGCCGCGAGATTCGAGATGCCGGCGCACAGGATCGCGAGCGCGATCAGAACCGCCACTTCCGTGAGGAACCGCCCCTTCCTTCTCATTAGTTCAAACCGACCGGTGTGATAAGAAACACACGAGTCACGGATTTCTTCCCGGAACCCTGCTCCCGCGGCATGGGACAGGGGAATAGCGCGGCCACTGGCGTGCTAAGCTCGCGGGCCACAAGGCAACACGTGGATCAGAAGGCGACAGACGAGATCAAGCGGCATTTCAACGTCGTCGCCGAAGGACTTCGGTCAGAGATCCGGGCGGTCGCGGAGGGTCTAGGCGCAAACAATGACAGACTCGATCGGTTCGAAGAAAGGCTCGATCG
>JBOGJN010000049.1:0-2269 GCA_050745445.1 Thermoanaerobaculia bacterium | reverse complement strand
CCCCTCAATCAAGGAAAAGTCCGCCGTAAGCCGCCTCCTCTTCTGCAGCGGCAAGATCTACTACGACCTCCAAGCCTCCCGCGACTCCCGCAAAGCCACCGACACCGCGATCATCCGACTTGAACAGCTCTACCCCTTCCCGTCCGAAATCCTCAAATCCCTCGCTGCCTCCTACCCCTCAGCCAAAGACGCCGTCTGGGTCCAGGAAGAGCCCCAAAACATGGGCCCCTGGACCTTCATCGCCCCCCGCCTGCGCGCTCTGCTCCCGTCGTCGCTCCCGCTGCGCTACGCCGGCCGGATGCCCAGCGCCAGCCCCGCCACCGGCAACGCAACCGTCCACAAACGCGAACTCGCGGACTTGCTGGAAGCCGCCTTAGGAAGCTGACGGAAGCGTAGAATCGTCAGCGTCTGTGAAGGTCCGCGAGGTGATCAGGTTGATCGAAGACGACGGTTGGCGCGAGGTCAGGATTACTGGCAGCCATCGCCAGTTCAAGCATCCGTCCAAGCCGGGAGTCGTCACCGTCGCAGGTAAGCCGAGCCTTGATGTTCCGCCGGGGACCCTGCGGAGCATTCTGAAACAGGCCGGTCTCGAGCCTTAGGAGCAACGAAGCACATGGAATACATCGTGATTCTGGAGCAAGGAAAAACCAGCTACGGGGCCTACGTACCCGATCTCCCCGGCTGCGTCGCCGTGGGCGAAACTCGCGAAGAGGCCTTGAATCTCATCCGCGAGGCGATCGATCTCCATCTGGACGAGATGAGAAGAGAGGGCCTACCCATCCCCACGCCCTCCTCTAGCAGCGAGCTGGTCAAGGTCTGATACCGGCGAGGGAGCCATGAGCGATTCACTCTTCGAAAGGGCAGTGCCTCTCCGGGACTTACCGGAGGAAGGCTTGCGGGCGGGCGACGTCGGGACCATCGTCGAGCGTCATTCGGCTACCGGAGAGACGCCGGCCGGCTACGAAGTAGAGTTCTTCGCCGCCAACGGCGAGACGGTCGCCGTCGCCTCGGTTCCAATGGACGCCGCCCGACCAGCGACGGAACGGGATCTGCTGAGCGCCCGGATGCTGACGCCCTCTTGAGGCTCGAAGCGGTGGGGCTCGTGGCCTGTCTCATTGAGGCAATCCAGAACCGGTTTAACTCATAATGTATAACATAGACCTGACCCCAATCGCCAATCGTGTCACCTGGTAGAGAAACCGCAGAGCGGCAACGGTTTGAATGATGTTATATAGGCGATACACTACTAAAGCAGTATTAAGGAGGGTCCAGATGAAATACGTCGATGGATATGTTTTACCTGTCCCCAAGAGAAACCTGAAGGCCTATATTCGGATGGCTCGGATGGGAGAACAAATGTGGCTGAAGCACGGCGCCCTCGATTACAAGGAGTGCCTCGGCGACGACCTCAAGCCGAAGTGGGTGGCGCTGTTTCCGCGAATGATGAGGCTTAAGCCCGGCGAGACGGTGGTGTTCTCGTATATCGTGTTCAAGTCGCGGGCGCATCGCGATCGCGTCAACGCAAAAGTGATGAAAGACATGAAAACAATGGGCGGGCCCAAGGATATGCCATTCGATGTCAAGCGCATGGTCTACGGCGGATTCAAAGTCGCGGTCGGAGCGTGACGAAGCGCGCCTAACAACCGGTTGCAGCGGACGGCGCTACGGGCGGTCGAGCTGGGACGGTTGAGCGGGGTTCCCCCGCCTTCCAGCTATTACAGCAAATCAACACCGTCCCCGCTCAAGGGACGGTGCGGGTGGAGATGAAGGACTGACGGTCAGTTCTTTTTCGGCGGCTTCATCGCCGCGAGTGCGGCCTTGAAGGCTTCGCGGGGGATCCTGCGGTAGTCGGAGAACTCGCCGGCGCCGGCGATCCACTCGCCGCCGTCCATCGTGACGCAGTCGCCGGTCTGGTAGGAGCAGAGGTCCGAGAGGAGGAAGGTCGCGAGGTTGGCGATCTCTTCCGTCGTCCCGAAGCGGCCGGAGGGGATGCGGGCAAGCGCCGCCTTTTCCGCCTCCGCGTTCGGCACCAGGCGCGAGAAGGCCCCCTCGGTCGGGATCGGCCCGGGCGCGATCGCGTTGACGCGGATTCCGGCGTGGCCCCACTCGACCGCGAGCGAACGCGTCATGGCGAGCACACCGGCCTTGGCGCAGGCGGAGGGGAGCGCGAAGGCGGTGCCTGTCCAGGCGTACGTCGTGACGATCGAGACGATGGCGCCGGGCCGCTTGCTCTCGAGCAGGTGCCGGCCGACCTCGAGGGTGCACCAGA
>JBOGJN010000048.1:0-4265 GCA_050745445.1 Thermoanaerobaculia bacterium | reverse complement strand
ACCTAACCGCCTCTGACTCTTGCGCTTCTCGGCTTCGCCAGGCGCCGAGGGGCTCTTGACACTCGCTGGCCGTTGGGCGCGGGGGATCACCACGAGTCTCTTCATGACCAGCCGATTCTCAGGACCGCCGGTGGGAGACGTGCCTCGCATGGCTTCAAAAACAACCGCACACAGCGCCCATCCATTCCTCGGAAAGCGGTGCCGCCTCTGGGCTCCGCGCTCAGCCGGGGGAGACCCTGGTCGAGCGCAGTTTGTGAATCATCTTCCCGAGCCTCATATTGACCACGCTGTTGCGCGACAAAAAGGGGATGGGAGGACTGCGCCGCACACCCATCTCATCGCGAAGCCGGTTGAGCCCCGGGTGCCCGGGCGAGAGGCTCAGGCCGCGGTCAATCGCGTCGATCGCTTTCCTCCGCGAGCGTGAAAGCCAGTACAGGTCGGCAAGTCCCCAGTACACGTCAGGATTTCGCCGGTCCACGAAGAGGGCCTGGAAGCAGATCTCGAGACCTTCCTTCGATCGCCCCGTGTGTCCGAGGGCGAGACCATAGCCGGCCAGGACGCTCGGAGAGATGGGCTTGGCCATCTTGACCTGGCGTTCACAATATTCACAGTAGAACCCGCTCGCCCGGCTGTAGTGGCGCAATCGCAAGGCCTCTCGAGCGTCGCGAACCAGCTGATCGTCCGAATAGCCGCCCACGTCAACCATGCTCATGTCCTGGTCAAGCTTCCCTAGGATAACCCAGGCCCGGTCGGAGGGATCCGCAAGGCGGCCCGCCGGCCCCTGCTGTCTTGCACGGACAGACTCCGACGTCCGAGCCCAGCCGGAAGGCGATCGCGGGCAGGCTATCGCAAATCGGGCGCGACGCGGCCTTCGGGCCGAACCTGGTCGGGTCCTTGCTCGTAGAGACGGAGAGCGGAGGACGCATGAGACGAATCTGGGCTCCCCTTTTCGCACTCTGGACACTCTGTCCGGCTGGGGCCGCCGTCGAGGCGGGCTCCCCCTTCCGGCCGGCCACGACGATCCCGCTCGGAGAGGAGCGCCAGCCGGCCGCCCTGGCGGCGGGCGACTTCAACCGGGATGGCCTAATGGATCTCGTCCTCGCAAGTGACGGAACAGACGATCTCCTGGTGTTCCTCGGGGACGGCCTCGGCGGTTTTCGCCGGGGGTCGTCTCCTGTTCCCGCCGGCGCTCATCCCACCGAGATCTGTGTCGCCGACTTCAACCACGATGGGATTCCGGACCTCGCGATCGCCAACCACGCCACGAGTTACATCACGGTCCTTCTGGGAGATGGGAAGGGAGGCTTTCGCCCGGCGCCCGGCTCACCGGTTACGATCCAGAGCCGGCCGCATCCCCACACGATCGATGCCTGCGACGCTAACGGCGACGGGAACCTGGATCTCGTCATTGACAGCTGGGGAGAAAACCGCCTCATGATTCTCCCGGGCGACGGCCGTGGAGGCTTTCGCGGCCCGGGCATCCCGATCGAGGTTGGACGCAAGCCCTACCGGAACTTGAGGCTGCACGACTTCAACGGCGACGGGAAATGCGACATCGTGTCGGTAAGCTACGAGGACGGCACCGTGACTCTCCTCTTCGGCAACGGGCATGGTGGCTTCCAGGCGGCCCCACCCGTTCCAGCCGGACCCGCGCCATTCAGCGTCGCGCTGGGCGACCTGAACCATGACAGCTATGTGGATCTCGCCATCGAGAATTACTCCGGGCAAATCACTGACCCGAGTCGCGACGCATTGACTTTTCTCCTGGGCGACGGGAAAGGGCACTTCCGATTGGGGCCCAGGCTTCCCACCGGACACGGACCCTTCGATGTGGCCGTCGGAGAAATCAACCGCGACGGATTCGCCGACGCCGTCACGGCCGACCACGGCGGTCAGGATCTGACTGTGGCTTTCGGCGGGCCGGACGGTCTCTCGCCGGCGCGGATCGTGACCGTTCCTCTCGGGCGCAAGCCCGACCGAGTCATCCTGGCGGACTTCAATGGAGACGGGAAGGCCGACGCCGTTACCACCAATTCGGAGAACCACGATCTGTCGGTGCTGCTGGCCAAATAGAAACCGCGCGCCGCCGAACCACGCAGGCGAATTTCTACGGCATCGCTTCGAGCTTCTTCTTGATTGCGGCGATGGTTCCCTCCGATCGCTGCCCGGGGGCAAAAGACTCGGCGGTCCGCAGCGCTTCCTCCAGTGTGCGGCGCGCGGCGGCCGCATCGCCCCTGGCCGTGTAGATGTCGGCGCGTGTTTGGAGGATCAGGAGTTTGCGCGGCCCATACGCCTTGGCAACCGCGCGGTCCGAGGCGGCGAGCGCGTCATCGTAACGCCTCATCGCCTTGTAGGCGGCCGCCAGACGCGCCGGCGGGTTGTAGTCGTCTGGCAGATCGCGCTCCGAGGCCTCGAGCATCGAGATCGCCCGCTCGGGCTGTTGGAGCGCCAGATAGGCCGAGAGCCGGTGCGAGTCGAAGACCGCGCGCGCCTCGGGAGTCTTCGCCTTCGCGGCCTCTGCCTCCAGGAACGAGGCCCACTCGGAGGCAACCCTCTTTTTGCCCTCTTCGTCCTTAGCGTCCTCCCGAACGTCGAGCAGGGAGATATAGACGGAGGATCGGTCATCGGCGGCTATCGGCACATCCGTCTCGGCGAGCGCCTCCCGCGCGTCCTCTTCGAGGGCGGCGACCAGGTCTTTGCGCTCCGGGTTCTCCGCGGGCAGCCCCAGGGCGCAGTTGAGGCCGCTCGAGGCGACGTTGGCCGCCGAGGAAGTCTTGCGTAGCCTCTCAAAAGCCTCACGCGCCGTCCTGGCGCAGGCTTCGTTCTCGTGGCTGACCTGAAGCGCGAAAAGAAGAGACTCGACCGTTCTCGCATAGCGCGGCCAGGCCCTCGGAGCGTTCGCGAGTGCCTCACGGTAGGCCTCGGCGGCTTCCTTGTTCTTTCCCTCGCCGTAAAGCCGGTCGGCCCGCGCCAGAACCTGTTCGGAAGCCCGCCCGCGCCCCCCGACGGCCGCCTGGCCGTCGTCCAGGATCTTCTGAAGCTGCGGAACCGTCGCCCCGCCCACCCAGCGCAGCGCTACGGTCTCACTGGCTGGATCGAGCACGTAGAAGGAGGGCCAGACCTGGACCGGGAACTTCGCAAGAAACGGAGCGTTGACCGCCTTTTCGGTGTCGATGGCCAGCCAGACGAACTGTCCGGTGCGCCGCGCGAGGGCCTTGTCCGTGAAGACGAAGGCCTTCATCGAGCGGCACGTGTGTCACCAGGGCGCCCAGGCCTCCACAAAGATCGGCAGCTTGCGGGCGCGCGCCTCGGCGAGAGCCTTGGGGTAGTCGTCCGCGATGAACGGCAGGACCTCCCGGGGGGCAGAGGCCGAGACGCCCGCTCCAGACACCGTGGAGGTCAGGGCGAAGAGCGCCGAAGCGGCGCGGCTCCATCTCATGAGGCCCATCCTAGCAAACCTGATTTAACCCCGATCCGAAAACAAGGCAGGAGCATCGTTGGCAGTTTTCTTTCACAGGGGCAGCCCTTGTGGCAGCCGGCGGGCGCTGGACGAGCCCCGCCCCGACGCGCGCCTTCGATCCGTGGCGTAGTCGGCTGTTGACGAAGAAGCTGTCACATCTGGAGATTGAGAGGATGATTCATCCATTTTCGGATCGGGGTTAACCTCTGCGTCCATGCAGGTTCGCGCAAGCTCGTCGCCGGCGCCGAGGAATGGAGCCGGCGCCAGGGCTATCGGAGCATCCGTGTCCGGACCCGGATCGCTCGGCAGGATGCCCATTCCTTCTATCGCGCCTGCGGATACGAGCTCGAGAAGACACAGCACGTCTCCGGGAGCTGACGGACGCCGCGACGTGACCCCTGCCGCCGAATCGCCGCCCCGCGTGGAAGCGTATTGAGCTGCGGAGGCACATCGTGAATCCTCGATCCGTCCAACGCGTCCTTCCCTCGATCGAGACCCTCGAGGGAGCGGGCTTTCTGGTTCACCGCCCCTTCCCGACGCGGTCGTTGGATCACTTCGATCCGTTCTTGCTGCTCGACGAGATGGGCCCGGCAGACTTGGGACCCGGAGAAGCCAGGGGGGCGCCGGACCACCCGCACCGGGGCTTCGAGACGGTCACGTACATGCTGGAGGGGCGCATGGAGCACCGGGACTCCCAGGGCAACCACGGAAAGCTCGGACCCGGAGACGTGCAGTGGATGACGGCAGGGTCCGGAGTCGTGCATTCCGAGATGCCGGAAGAGGAGTTCGCGGCGCGGGGCGGACG
>JBOGJN010000047.1:0-4742 GCA_050745445.1 Thermoanaerobaculia bacterium | reverse complement strand
CCACCGTCCCGCGGGTTGCCGGGTATCCGAACGTGGCGTTGGGTCCCCAGTCGGTGGTCTTGGGCCGGAGCGTCGTCTCCAGGGCTTTCTTCCAGTCCACCACGCTGACCCGCTCGGCGATCCAGTAGAAGCCCATGCGGTTCAAGGGCGTGCACCAGACCTTCTGGTTGTAGGGGAACATGAAGTGCTTCGAGACGCCGGCGCCGAACTTCGCCAGCACCCACTCTTCGAAGTTGCGAAAGGCCTTGTCCTTGTCGATCGTCTGCGACTCAACCAGGCCCACCAGGCACTCGAGCATGGCTTCTTCGGGAAGGGAGGACAGGTGGTTCTGGAAGGGATAACGGATGTACCGGTCCTCGAACTTGATCCAGCTCTCCCGTTCGACACGGCGGATGCCTTTCGGACCCAGCATCTTTTCCAGGAAGGCGTTGAAGTACGGGTAACCGGAGAAGAGGATGTGTCCGGAGACGTCCCAGGTGTACCCCTTCCCGTCCTCGAAGCTCGTCGCCAGCCCCCCCACGCGCGGGGCTCGCTCGAAGATTTCGAAACCGTTCTGGCCACGCTCTCGGAGACGATAAGCGGCGCCGAGACCCGTGGGCCCGGCGCCGAGGATGACGATCTCGCTCATCGGGCGGCCACCACACGCTTCAGGGCCGCCGCCCGGCGGATCTCCTCCCTCAGGTCGAAGAGGTACCGGATCACGCGCGCGACGGTCCCGGCCATTTTCCAGGGGCGGTGGATCGACTGACCCGCCTCGCGCGGGAAGTGGCGCACCACGACCTCCGCAACCCTCCACCCCGCGATCCGGCAACGGGCGAAGATCTCGTCGCCCACGAAGTTGATGCGGTGTCGAATCTCGATCTTGCGCGCGACCTCGCGGCGGAAGGCGCGGCACCCGCCGTTGATGTCGTGAAGGGGTGAGCCCAGGATCCAGCGCGAGAGCGTGTTCAGACCCTTGGAGAGCACCAGCCGCAGGAAGGGATCGTGCCTCGCCTTTTTCCAGCCGAAGACCGCGTCCGCACCGGCGTCGATGGCCGCGAGGAACTTCGGAGCGTCCGCCATCGTGTGCTGGCCATCCCCATCCACGACCATGACCACTTCTCCCGGTGTATTTCGGAGGGCCGTCTCCGTCGCGACCGCGTAGCCCTTGTTCCCCTGATGGTGCACGACGAGAACCCTCGGGTCTTTCTTTGCCAGCCCCTCGGCGATCTCTCCCGTTCGGTCACGGCTGCCGTCATCCACGACCAGCAGGCGCCAGTCGAGCCCCGGGATCGCGGAAAGCGCGGAGACCGCCTCGGCGACGGTCTTCGCAATCAGCTCCTCCTCGTTGTACGCCAGGAAGGCAATCCCCAGACGCGGCGGCTTCTCAACGGCCATAGATGATCCACCCCGCCGCGAGCACCCACCCCACGACGATCAAGAGCAGCGCGGGATCGTCGATCAGCAGGGCCTGCGTCGGGCTTCCTCCCCCTCCCCGCCGGTACACCAGGCGGATGTAGCGGGCGACTCCCAGGATCACGAAGGGAATCGTCAGCGCGAAGGAGCGGCCGCCATGCCTCTGAAGGGTCGAAGGGATGACGCTGTACACCGAGTAGCCCGCGACAGCCGTGAGCGCGGTGATCACGAACAGAAAATCGAGCCCTTCGACGCCGTAGGCGGCGAGCACGGAGCGGTGCTCGACGGAAGTCTTGCGGCCGGCGTTCTGCAGCTCCCACTGCCTCTTGCCGGCGACCAGGAAAAGGGCAAGCAAGTACGCGCAGCCCATGAGGAAGAAGGAGGCCGGCACAGTCAGCAGATCTCGGTCCTCAGCAAGAGCCGCCCCCGCCAGGGCGCGCAGCGGCAGGCCAGCCGCAACGATCAGGGCCTCCAGAAAAGGAACGTGCTTCAACCACAGGGAGTAGGCCATCATCAGAGCCACGTAGATCGCACACCAACCGCCGAAACCCTGCGAAACGAGGAACGCCGCGACGAGACCGGCAACTCCCAGCGGAATCGCCACCGCGAGAGCGGTCGACACCTTCAGTTCCCCGGAAGCGAGCGGGCGGCGCCGTTTGGTCGGATGGGCCCGGTCCCTCTCACGGTCCATCACGTCGTTGACCAGGTAGACCGAACTCGTGACCGCGCAGAAAATCAGGAAGCCGGCGGTGGCGAGCCCCCAGCCGCGGGTCTGTCGGAGCGCACCGCCAAAGAGAAACGGCAGCGGAAGCACAAGGTTCTTGACCCATTGCGCGGGCCGGGCCGAGAGGAAGAGGGCCGAAAGCGTGTGCGTCGCGGAATACCCGGCGGCCGAGACCGGCTCGCCTGAGGACGTGGCCGCCATTGGACACATTTTAACCGGATTATTCAAAGCTCCTCGCCTCCGCGAGGAAGAGAGCCCGACGGCGACCCGTAGGGATCTTCCCTCGTGGAAGGCTGGTTGGGCGAGACTTCCGGTCTACAATCCGCGAAACAGACTTCGGAGGTCAAGGACTTCTTGGTGCAGCAGCCCGGCACACTCATCGAGGGCAAATACGAGATCCTCGGCAAGATCCGCGAGGGCGGGATGGGAGCCATCTACAAGGTTCGCCACCGGCTCTTAGACGAGATCCGTGTCGTCAAGGTCATGCGACCACAGGTCTCGGCCGACGAGGAGTTGAAGCGCCGGTTCATCCAGGAGGCCAAGACCGCGACCCGCCTCAAACACCCGAACATCGGCACGATCCACGACTTTGCCCTGGACGAGGATGGAACGGCCTACCTGGTCATGGAGTTCATCGAGGGAGTCAACTTCGCGGAGCTGCTGGCGCTCAAGGGCTGCCCCGAGACCGGTCTGGCGCTGGAGATCGCGCATCAGGCGTTGCTGGCCCTGGGTTACCTCCATCGCAAGAGCGTGGTTCACCGCGACATCGCGCCCGACAACCTGATGTTGACGCACGATCAGGAGGGAAGGCCGCTCGTCAAGTTGATCGATCTCGGGATCGCCAAGGCGCTGGACAAACCCATTGACCTGACCCTGACCGGCGTCTTCCTGGGCAAGCTCCGGTACGCCTCTCCGGAGCAATACGGCTCCCTGCCGGCAGAAGAGAAACTCGACGGCCGAAGCGACCTCTACTGTCTGGGCCTGGTCCTCTACGAGCTCTTGACGGGAAAACGCCCCTTCGGGGGTGAGACGGCCGCGGAGCTGTTGAAGGCCCATCTCCTTACGCCTCCCATCCCGTTCTCCGAGTCGGATCCGGAGGGCAAGGTTCCGCGGGAGCTGCGGGACGCGATCCTCAAGACGCTCGAGAAGAAGAGGGAGGACCGATTCGCCTCCGCCGAGGATTTCGACCGGGAGATCCTGACCATTCGGCAGCGTTTCGCCCCGCCCGAGAAGCTGGAGCGCACGGTTGCGATCCTCTCGAGGATTCGGTCCACTTCCGGAACGCAAGCCGTAACGGTCACACCGAGCGCGCAGAACCGGCTGGATCTGCGGTTCGCGGCCAAGACGACCCCGCGCCCCTCCGAACCGGCGCTGACGACGCCGGCAGCCGCCCAGGACGCCGAGAAGACGAGGGTCGTTGAATCCAGAAGAGTGCCGCCCGGCACGCCCCGGCGCCGTCGCGCCTGGATTGCGGTTGCCGGCGGGCTCCTGGCGCTTGCCGCTGGGCTGGCGCTGCTGCGGCCCTGGGTTAGCCAGGAACTCCATAAGACCGGCGTGGCGGCCGCCGAGACTCCCCTGCCCACGATTCAGTCGGTTCACGCCCGGCATCCGGCGATCTCCACGGCGGCAGAGCCGCAAGCCGCGGCGGCGGCGCCGGAGCCGACTGGTGCGCCGACCCCAGAGAGCGCGGCCGTGGAGCGAACGGCTGCCGCCGCCGAAGAGCCCGCACGACTCCTCCAGCAAGCCAATGAGGCACGCGCCCTCGCTGGCCGCGCGCGGCAGAACGCCGAGCGCGCCCGCGCCGCGGAACTGGCGCCTGGCCTCTACGACTTTGGCCGGGCGCAGGAGAAGGAAGGGCAGCGGTTGCTCGCCCAGCGAAACTACGCGGCCGCCCGCCAGGCCTTCGAGACCGGGGCCGGGGCCTTCGAACGAGCCGAGACCTCGAGCCGCAAGCAGTTGGAGAGGCGCCCGAGTCCGGTGGAACGAGTCGCCGTTCTGCCGGAGCCCACCGCTCGCCCCGAGCCGACCGCGCGCGTCGTCTCGATTCCCTCCGCGCCGGCGGAGCTGGTCAAGCTGCCGACATCGCCGCCGACGGTGCTCTCCGACCAGGAGAAGATCCGCGAAACGATTCGACGCTACGTCGAGGCTCAGAACGCGCTCGATGTGGATCTCTACTTGAAGGTCAGACCCTCCCTGGCTCGAGATCGGCCCAAGATCGAGGAGGCTTTCCGGAACCTGAGGTCGCAGCAGCTCGAGGTCGAGATCCAAAGCATTGAAATCGACGGGGAGCAGGCTCGGGTCCGCTGCTGGGAGAAGCGGACCTACGTTCCCCGGGTCGGAAGCGAGGGACGAGCCGATCGGCAGACGATGATCCGCCTCCAGAAGAGCGCCGGCGGCTGGTTCATCATTCAGCTCGAATAAGGCGGACCCAACCCGACTAGAAGCTGTAGTCGATCGCCACCAGAACCGCGAAGTCGTCCTGCAGGCTGTCCCGCTTCAGAGGGAAGAGACCGTTGACCGTCAGCAGGAAGTTCGCGAACGGATTGATCTTCGCCCCAAACGAACCAAGCAACGCGGTGTAGTCCTGGCCCTCCTGCATCGTCAGCGCGGGAAAGGTCGCCGT
>JBOGJN010000046.1:0-6443 GCA_050745445.1 Thermoanaerobaculia bacterium | reverse complement strand
GCGGGACGGTCAGCCAGCGGGACGGACGCATTGCGACTGGACGATATCTCACAGTTCGGAGGTTGAGCGAACTCCGACTTCGCAAAACCCGATGGTAAGTGTGATTATTTCATCGCCTTCTATTCGGACGCGCTCTTGGCCTGGGCCCAAGCGGGTCAGTATTGTAGTTACGGTGAAGGAGTAGCCGCCCGCTGAAGAACCTTCGACGGGCTGAGACTTTACGCATGCGTCAACAGGAAAGGCCGAGATGAGGAGCGGCGGCGAGCCGACGGCGTTTTTCTCCGCTCTGCTGGTCGCGGGCGCGTTTCTCCTGCTCCTAGCGCTGGAGACCTGGCGGCCGCTTCGCAAGTCAGTCTCCTCGAAGCTGGACCGCGCGGCGAGGAACTTCATGATGGGGGGCATTTCGCTTGCCCTCCTGAATCTGCTCCAGGCTCCTGTCCTTGTTCCCTTCGCGCGCTGGGCGCAAGGACACCGCGTTGGCTTTCTGAATCTGATGCCGCTTGCGCCGGTGGCCCGGATCGCCGCCGCGGTCGTCCTGCTCGACTACACGCTCTGGATCTGGCACCGCTGGAACCATACCGTTCCCTTTCTGTGGCGGTTTCACCTGGTCCATCACGTCGACCGGGACATGGACGCCTCGACCGCGTTCCGCTTTCACTTCGGGGAGCAGACGCTGTCCATCGGCTATCGGCTCCTCCAGGTGGGGTTGATCGGCGCCGATCCGGCCTCCATCTGGATCTGGCACGGTCTGCTCGTCGCTGCAATCGTGTTTCACCACTCGAACGCCCGGCTGCCGATCGGCCTCGAGCGCCTTCTCGTCAAGGTCCTGGTGACGCCACGCATGCACGGCATCCACCATTCCAACTACCGCAACGAGGCGAACGGCAACTGGTCGAGCCTTTTCTCCGCCTGGGACTATCTGCACGGAACGATGCTTTTGAACGTCCCGCAGGAGTCCGTCGCGATCGGTGTGCCGGCGTACCGGCAGGAGCGGGATGTGACGCTCGGAAAGATCCTGGCAATGCCGTTCGTGAAGCAGAGACAGGACTGGGTGGGAGAAGGCGGGCCGAAAATCGAGCGGCCTCACGACCCGCTGACGAAGACGAGCCTGGCGTCCTAGCGGCCATCGAGTGATGCTCGAGCGAGGCATCGGGCTGCTCGCGGAGCGCGTGTCCTCCGCGGGGCGCATCACGGTTCTGACGGGCGCGGGCGTTTCCGCGGCGAGCGGTGTCCCCACCTTCCGGGGCGCGGAGGGGCTCTGGAGGAACTTCCGGCCAGAGGAGCTCGCAACACCCGAGGCCTTCTCGCGCGACCCCAAGACGGTCTGGGAGTGGTACGAGTGGCGCCGCCAGCTCGTGGCCCGCTGCCGTCCCAACCCGGCCCACGAGGTGCTGGCCGCCTGGAGTCACCGCTATCCCGGTTTCACGCTCGTCACGCAAAACGTGGATGGCCTGCACGAGCGTGCGGGCACGAAAAACATCGTGTGTTTCCACGGCTCGCTCTGGGAGATCGCGTGCGTGCGGGGTTGCCGGTCTGCGTGGCGGGAGGAGACGGTGCCGCTGCGAGAGCTTCCCCCGCGTTGTCCCGGCTGCCTGGGCCTCGCAAGGCCCGGCGTGGTCTGGTTCGGAGAGGCGATCCCGCGGGCGGCGCTCGAGGCCTCGCTTTCCGCCCTCGACTGCGACCTGTATCTTGCGGTCGGGACTTCGTCGGTTGTCTATCCGGCGGCCGGGCTGGCCGAGGAAGCCAGACGGCGCGGCGCCTTCACCGTCGAGGTCAATCCCGAGGCGACGGAGGCCTCCGGGCAGGTGGATCTTGCCGTAGCCGGCCCGGCCGAAGAGGTCCTGACCCGAGTCGAAGAGATCCTGGTCTCGAAGAACCGATAAACCGACGGACCGAGTCCTTAAGGCACCGTCTCCTTGAGGACTTTTTCTTTCTGCTCCTGCCGGAAGACCCGCAGCTTCTCCTTCAAATCCGGGCGTGTCGTGGCGAGCACCGCGACTGACAGAAGCGCGGCGTTGATGGCGCCGGCTTTTCCGATGGCAAGTGTCCCCACCGGGATGCCTCCGGGCATCTGCACGGTCGCAAGGAGAGCATCGAGCCCCTTCAACGCCGTGCTCTCGATTGGCACGCCAAAAACCGGCAGGAGCGTGTGCGCCGCGACCGTGCCGGCCAGATGCGCGGCGCCTCCGGCCGCCGCGATGAACACTTGGACGCCGCGAGTCTCCGCCTTGGCGACGTAGTCGGTCGTTTCCTTGGGTGTCCGGTGGGCCGAGAGCACGCGCGACTCGTGTGGCACGCCAATGCGCGTCAGGATTTCGTCGGCGTGGCGCATCGTCTCCCAGTCAGACTTGCTTCCCACGAGGATTGAAACCAGGGGGCGCGACGACTCGTTCATCCGATTTGCCTCGCACGGGATGGGAGCCGGCGCTCCCGTCTTTCAGCCCCCGGGATTGTATCCGGCGTCCGGGTCCCCGGCGAAAGATCCGCCGCGGGCTGTCCATGTTGTTAAGATCGTGGCTGCGGTTTCGAACCGATGAAAAAGCTTCTGTGGGTCGTGCTGGTGGTCGCCGTGGCCGTGGCGGGCGCCTGGGGCTACGGCACCCTGCTGCGGCAGGAAAACGACGAAAGCCAGAGAGTCCGCCTCCTGGCGGTGGCCGAGGAGCAGCGGCTGGACCTCTCCTTTTCGCGCAGCGGCCGCCTGGTCACCCGCGTGCCGGAAGAGGGCGAGACCGTCAAGGCGGGAGAGCTGGTCGCGCGCATTGAGGAGCCGGGCCTCACGGAAGACGCCGTGGATCTCGAACGGCAACGGCAGCAGATTGCGGCACGCGACAAGACGCGTCTCGAAGAGATCGCCGTCCTAAAGGCACGGCTGGCCGAGACAGTAGCCGAGGAGAAAAGAGTCTCCCGGCTGGTCAATCAAGGAATCGCGGCATCGGCCGATCTGGAGACCCTCCGGCACCGGCGCGAAGCGGCCGAGGCCAGCATCCGCGCCCGGGAGTCTGAGAAGGGGGAGCTCCAGGCGACGGACGAATCGCTGCGCTCGCGCCGGGAAAAGGTCAAGCGCTTCGAGCAGGAGGGGACTCTCCTCGCGCCCACCGACGGGACGGTTTTCTCGCGGCAGCACCGCCAGGGGGAGTGGGTCACGGCCGGCGACCCGGTCGTGACCCTCCAGATCGAAGCGCCGTATCTGCGGGTCGAGGTGCCGGAGGAGCGGCTCTCGGCTTTCCCGGTCGGCCAGCTCGTCCGCGCCTGGCCTCAGGCTCGCCCGGAGGCTCCCTTCTCCGTGAAGATCATTTCGATCAAGCCGCGCGCGGAATTCGCGACCCGCAAGAACTGGGGTCTGCAGAGCCGGGATTTGAAAACCTTCTCCATTCGCCTGGCTCCCCAGGGAACACGGGTCATTTCCGGACAGACGTTCGTGGTCGAAGCGGGAAAGAGTTGAGCCTTCGGATCGGGTCATCGGTTCATCGGGTGATCGAGGCCCCCGCCAACGGCACGGTCGCGCGATGGTTGGATGAGCCGACAAATGCGGCTCGCCCCGTCGAAGTCGATCGGTTGAGCAAAAAGTTCGGCGATTTCATCGCGGACGATGCGGTCACGTTCTCCGTTCTCCCGGGGGAGACCTACGGTCTGCTGGGCCCCAACGGCGCAGGCAAGACCACGCTGATCCGGATGCTGACGACCTTGCTGCCGCCCACTTCGGGTTGCGCCCGTATCCAGGGGCACGACATCGTGACGGATCAGAAGGCGGTCCGGGCGGCGATCGGCACCGTTTCGCAGGCCGTCACGACGGACGAGAACCTGACGGCGCGAGAGAACCTCTCGGTTCAGGGCAAGATGTACGGGTTGTCGGGGAGGCTCCTGCGCGCGCGAATCGAGCAGCGCTTGAAACAGGTTGGCCTCTGGGAGCGACGCAACCAGTTTACGCGGGAGCTATCCGGGGGGATGCGGCGCAGGCTCGAGATCGCACGCGGAGTGCTCCACTCGCCGCACGTCCTTTTCTTGGACGAGCCGACAACGGGGCTTGACCCGCAAAGCCGCCGCGCCATCTGGGACATGGTGGGGGAGATGAAATCCACCGATTCGGATCTCGCCATCTTCCTGACGACGCACGCGATGGACGAGGCGGATTACCTCTGCGACCGAGTGGCGATCCTCGACCGTGGCCGCATCCTCTGCGAGGACTCTCCGGAAAATTTGAAGCGCGGTCTGGCGGCGGGCGAGCGTGTCGAGATCGAGACCGACCGCGTGATCGCGGCGGCGGACCGCGACGCGGTCCTGGCTTTGGGCGCTGTCAGCTGGCGGGCGCTTGCCGGGAAGGCCGCTGAGTTCCAGGCACGCCCGGGCGAGGCAATGGGACGCCGCGCCGCGCAGCTGCTGGAGGGGCGCGGCTACCGCGTTATGCACCTGACGATTGCCCCGGTGACCCTCGAAGATGTCTTCTTTTCCTACACGGGGCGGGGTCTGCGGGACGAATGAGAAACGCCGCGGGTCAAGCGCGGCCCGCGCGGGGCCTCAGGCTGACCTTTCTCGGGATGGCCGCGATCTGCCAGCGCGCCTATCTGACGCTCTGGAGGCAACCCATTCTGATCATTTCGACGATGCTCTTTCCCGTCGTCTATCTGCTGGTGTTGGGAAACGCCTTGAACCGGCAGCTGCGGTCGATCCCGCTCGCCGTTGTGGACGAGGCGGGAAACGCCCTTTCCGCGGAATGTCTGCGGGGCGTGCTGGCGCTTGAGACGGGACGGGATCTGGTGCGCATGACGCTCGCGACCGACCGCGCCGCGGCGCTCGAGGAGCTCCACCGCGGCCGATTCCGCGGCGTCTGGGTTCTGCCCTTCGGTCTTGCGCGGCAGGGCCCGCCGCCATCCTTCATCGGGGACAACACCGACCGGTTCTCCTTCGAGACCGTGGAGACGGCGCTCGCCGACGTCTGGGAGGAGGCCTCGGCCCCTGCCGGGCAGCCGCGGCGAGCCCTGCCCGCGCGGCTGGAGGCCTATCCCTATCTGGACTATCTGACCTATCTCGCGCCGGCCGTCGTGTGCCTCGCCATCTTCATGGGGTCCATGGTCTCGGGAGGCCTGCAGGTCATCGAGGACCGGATGTACGGCTACCACGAGGGGTATCTGGTGACGCCGATCTCGACGGGGACGCTGGTGGCCGGCCACGTCCTCGCCGGGTCCCTGGTGGCGGCACTTGCGGGAGACGTCGTCCTCTTCATGATCCTTCTCCTGACGCCTGTTCCGATGGTCAGCGCAGCCCCGGCGGTCGCCGCTGCAGTGCTGACCATCTTCCTGACTTCACTGTCGATCGCGGCCCTCTGGTTCCTGCTCTTTGCCCGCGCGCGGCGGTCGAGCGTGCTTCGCGGAATGTTCGGCATCATCAACACGCTGCTTTTCTTTCCCTCGGGAGCTCTTTACCCGGTCGAGTCGTATCCTCCCTGGCTCCGCGCGATCTCCAACATCGATCCCTTGACCTACGGGCTGCGCGCCTTGCGTGACATGCTTCTGCGCGGCTCCCAGCCTTCCGCTTGCTTTGCCCCCTGGGTGTTTCTCTTGACCTTCAGTCTGGTCTGTGGCCTCTTGACCCGGTTGCTCTTCCGCCGGGAGGTGTGAGGCCGCGTCCCGTCGCTCTCCTCCACGAGGCAGATAAAAAGCAAGTTACAACGTCGTCGCCTCGCGGCGAGAACAGCGGCTGCCGCCTCTGCCGTATTCGGTTAAAGGTGCATGAAGCACCGAATCCCAGGCAACGATGCCTTCGTATTTTGATTCGATGAGAACAGAGGAACTCCTGCGCGTTCGGAGGATCTCGATTGGGCTTCTGTCGGCTGGCCTGGCGGCGCTTTCGTTTGCGGCGCTGCTGCTGGCCTCCGAGTGGCTGGTTCCCGCGCTGGCCGTGGCGCCGCCCGGACCGGGAGGCGCCACGAACCTCGCGCTGGCGGCCGGGCTCTCCTTTACCGATGACTCCTCAGGCAACTTCCCGATTCGGGGCGAGGACTTGAGAGACGGGAGAATCGCCTCCGACCGGGCGACCGCCATCTTTTTCGGCACTTCGCACTGCTGGAACACCAACCGCGAAGCGGAGCGGTTCGTCGCGCTCTACCGAAAGGTGAGAGAAGCCGCGCGTTTTCTGATCGTGGACCTCAACGACCCCTCGCCGGAGCAGAAGGCCCTCGTCGCACGGTTCTATCGCGGCGCCATTCCGACCCTTGCTTTCCTCGACCGGAGGGGCAACGCGGTCTATGACGAAGCGGGGGAGACGGCGCGGCAACGGGGCGACACCTCGGCCGTGGAAGAGATTCTCCGTCGCGCTGAAGGGGCCCGCTGAGCTCGTCCACTGTCATTCTGAGGCCCGCAGGGCCGAGGAATCTGCCTTCGTGAAGAACGGAGTAGATCCTTCGTATGACCGGGGAGATAGGTGACATTTTAGACCGGGGACATGGG
>JBOGJN010000045.1:0-1379 GCA_050745445.1 Thermoanaerobaculia bacterium | reverse complement strand
CTCGCGAAGCGAGCGCCTGCGGCCGAAAGCTGGCTGGGAGGCAGGGACTCGAACCCCGATTCACTGGTCCAGAGCCAGTTGTCCTACCATTGAACGACCTCCCAGTCGTTCGGGGACGCCGATTATTCTCGAAGCCCGCAGAGTCCGTCAAACGGATCGGCCGCGAGGAGAATAGAATCGCGCCGTGGACGCGCAGCACCTCGCCTCCAGAACGTGCGTGCCCTGCCGGGGCGGGATTGCACCGCTTTCGGAAGAAGAGGCCCGCCGGCTTCTGCCCGGCACGCCCGGATGGAGACTCGAAGACCAAGGCACGCGCCTCGTGCGCCGTGTCGAGTTCGAGGACTTCCGGAAGGCGATGGAGTTCGTCAACCGCATGGCGGACATCGCCGAGCAAGAGGGACACCATCCCGACATTGCGATCCACTGGAACAAGGTGGATCTCGTCCTCTGGACACACAAGATCGGCGGCCTCCACGAGAACGATTTCATCCTGGCGGCCAAAGTGGACCGCCTGCTCGAACCGGCCCGGCCGACCGGGGGTGTGGCGGGCTAGTGTTCCGTCAAAGCAGTCGCGATAACAACGAAGCGACGTAGGGGGGCTTATCCCCGCCCGCGGGCGGCCGCAAGGGCCGCCCCTACGAACACCAAGATGACGCGACTTTCGAGACAGCGGGCTAGGCTTTCTTTCCCGGTAGGAGGACCAGCACGAGACCGATCACGCCCATCCCGGCCGAAAGCCAGCGGGCGTTTTCCCAGAACTCCTTCTTGCCCCGCTCTCCCTTCGAAAAGGTCGACCGGACCTCGCCCTCGAAGCTGTCGTAGCCGCCTCGACGGCTCGAGGCCACCAGAAAGCCCGCGAGGCCGAGAACCAGAAGAATCATACCGAGGCGGCGCATGGATGCTCCTTCGGAGCAGCTGTCAGCTTTCAGCTCTCAGTTATCAGCCGGACTCCCAATCCGAAATCCAAAATCATCTCAGTACTTCTGCATCGTCGGATCGATAACCTCGGCCCATCGGTTGATTCCGCCGGCTAAGTTGCGCGCCTTCGCATGGCCGTTGGCGAGCAGGAATTGGACGGCCTGCGCGCTGCGCGCACCCGAGCGGCAGTACACGACGATCTCCCCCTCGCTTGGAACTTCGGAAAACCTCTGCGGTAGCGTGCCCAGCGGAATCTTGATCGAGCCCGTCAGGTCGGAGATCGCCCACTCGTGCGGCTCCCGCACGTCGAGCAACGTCGGCTTCTCGCCGCGCTCCTGTTTCCCCTCCAGCTCCTCGACCGTGATCGATGGGATGGCGAACACGGAAAGAAGCTTACAGCTTTCAGCTCTCGGCTGTTAGCGGAGTGTCCATGCTGGTTCGCGGCGCGAGGAGTCTCCCCA
>JBOGJN010000044.1:0-1315 GCA_050745445.1 Thermoanaerobaculia bacterium | reverse complement strand
GACCTGGTCGCCGCCCTCGAAGAGGACGCGCGGCAGGCCCTTGCCGAGAAGGATGTGCCGATGGCGGCCGACGACCGCTCCTCCGTTTACATCTCCCTGCTCGACGTTCGGGAGGACGCTAAGGACGAAGAGGGCAAAAAGAGGGTTGCCTCCGAGTGGGCCTCATTCCTGGAGGCAGAGGCCGCGAAGGCGAAGAGTCCCGAGGCGCGCGCGGTCTTCGACTCGCACCGGCTCTCGTCCTACCTGGCGCTCCAACAGCCGGAGCGGGCGATCCCGATGCTCGAGGCTTCGGAGCGCGATCTGCCGGATGACTACAACCCGCCGGCGCGTCTGGCGGCCGCCCACAAGGCGATGAAACGTTACGATGACGCGCTCGCCGCCTCGGACCGCGCGCTTGTCAAGGCGTATGGGCCGCGCAAGCTCCTGATCCTGCAAACACGCGCCGACATCTACACGGCCAGGGGAGATGCGGCCGCCGCGCGCCGCACACTGGAGGAAGCGCTGCGGACCGCCGAAGCTTTTGCCCCCGGGCAGCGATCGGAGGGCACCATCGCCGCAATCAAGAAGAAACTCGAAGCGATGCCGTAAGCCCCCGGGCCCCTGGGGTAGCGAGCCCGGAGGAGATGCGCCGTAGGCTCTCGGAGATCGACGCCCAGGTGGAGAAATGGCTTGCCGCAGCCTACGAGCGGGACGTCTCAGAGGCGCTTTCGGGTCCGAGCGAGCGCTGGTTGGGTGTCCCTTTGCGGGGACACGGGTTTCTGGCGTCTTGTTTTTGAGGTCCCTCTGGCCCAGCCTGAGTTATCCTTGGACATAACTTAGGACATGGCCATCTTGGAGCTGGGGCTCTTTTCGGACGAAAAGCTGGTTCGCATGGCCCGCGAGGCGCTCCAATTGCGCCGCTACGGCCGGGCGGGCGAGTTCTTCCGGGAATACTGTGAACGTCAGTTCAGGATGGGTAAGCCCGTCCCCGCGAGCGTCCTGGCGGCGTATGGCCTCGTCCTCGGGCACATGGGGCGGCCGAAGGAAGGCCTCGACCTCTGCCTCAAGGCTCTCTCCCTGAACCGGCGGAGCGCGGACGTCTATTGGGGCCTGGCGGGCCTGTACGCGCTTTCGCGCTCGCGAAGGAAGGCCATCGACGCAATCGACCGCGGCTTGAGTCTCTCGCCCGGGCACCCGGAGCTGATTCGGCTTCGCGACGAAATAGGCTTTCGTCACACTCCCCCGATCCCCTTCCTTTCTCGCGACAGCGCGGTCAATGTTCGGCTCGGGAAGGCGATCCGCAAGCGGCGCCCGAAAAGGACATCCACGAGCTGAG
>JBOGJN010000043.1:0-3414 GCA_050745445.1 Thermoanaerobaculia bacterium | reverse complement strand
GTGCTGTCTAGGGTCCGGGATCCTAGCACAGGCAGGGGTGGCCAAAAGGTCAAGTCTCTGGTCCTCGGGACAGGTTGTACCTGATCTTCAGGACAGGTTCACATCCTGTCCATTAAGACATTACGATCCAGAGGCTTGCGCTCTAGCGGATCGCCGCGTTCCGGGGTACGACCGGGCCCCCCCGCCAGCGGAGCGAGCCAAAATGTTCTGGCGCCCGGGCGCCCACCCGGCTCTGATCCAGCCATGAGGCGACGATGGCCGGAGCGGCGGCCGCGCCCGCTTCGTCGCCGACGCCCGCCGCTACGAGGTCGCCGCCGGTTTGTCCGGGGAAGGGCGGTGCGCCCCGTACGGGCCCTCGTCGTCCGCGTAAGCCTCGTTGTAGGCCACGTCCTCCTCGACGCCATTGATGAGTACACCGAGGATCCGGATTCCGCCGCGGAGCATCCGGTCCCGCGTGCGCGCCACCTGCTCGCACGGCGTCGCGCCGCTGCGGACGCAGAGGACCGCGCCGTCGGTCTGGTGGGCAAGCACCATCGCGTCAGCGACAGGCAGGATCGGAGGCGTGTCGAGGATGACGTGATCGTAAGCGCGTCGTGCCCAAATGAGCAGCATGCTCATCGCCTCGGAGGAGAGCAAGCCGGAGGGGTTCGGAGACGACGGCCCCGAGGGGAGAACGAACAAGTCCGGAATGGTCGTTTTCGCGATGGCCGATTCTGGCGGCACTCCCTCGGCCAGGATCGAAACCAGCCCCGTCCGGTTCGAGATGTGGAAGATTTCGTGTAAACGAGACCGATGCAGGTCTGCGTCGACGAGCAGGACCTTCTTCCCGAGCTGGCTCAAGACGACGGCCAGATTGACGGCCGTCACCGTCTTGCCCTCCTTGGGAAGAGCCGAGGTCATGACGATCGAGCCGACCCCGCCGGCTTGCGACAGCAGGAAAGCAGTCCGGAAAGACCGGTAACACTCCGCCATCGCCGATCGGGGATGCCGGTGGGGCAGTAGTTCGAGCTCTTCCCCGGCGCCTCCCACGCCCGACCCCTTCCGCGCACGTTGCGACCGGGCGCCCTGGCCGAAGCGGTAGACCCATCCGCTCTCGTCGCCAACGGACGGGATGACGCCGAGGGCCGGAAGCTGCAGCGTCTCCTCGACCTGCCTGGATGTCCGCAGGCTCCGGTCCAGATGCGAGACGAAGAACGCCAGGCCGATGCCGAGAAGCCCGCCGCCGAAAAGACCCAACAAGACGTTGTTCCGGTAGGAAGGCTTGAAGGCTGACGACGGCGGCAGGGCGCGCTCGACGATCCGGGCATACGAGGCGCGCTCCCCTCCGAGCCGGGTCATGACATCTGCTTCCGCCTTCCGCTTGAGCAGGCTGTCCAGGAATGCCTGCTTCGTCTGCAGCTCGAGCCGGTGCTCGGAATACAGGAGCTCGTTCGAGTTCAGGTTGATCATCGACGATTTATGCGACTGCAACTCCGTTTTCAAGTTTTCTTCGCGCCGCTGGGCGGCCTGGTACTCGGCCTGGGCCGCCGCGCGCGCTTTCGAAACGGCCTCGTTCATCTGCTGCTGTCCCTGGTCGATCTGCGCTTTGAGCTGAACCATCGCCGGCCACTCCGGTTTGAAGAAGCCGAGCTTCTCCGAATATTCGCGTTCCAGCCGCGCCTGCTCCGCGCGAAGCTGCTGCAAGGAATTGTCTGCCACGGAATCGGCGATCGCGTCGGACCTCCCGTTCTTGAGCTCGGAGTAGCGCGCCTCCTTTGCCACCCGATCGCGCACTGCCGACGCATAGTCGGCGTTCAGGGCGTCGAGATTCGTCATCGTGACGTTCGTTTTCGCGTCCGTCGTGACGAGGTCGTTTTGGCGCCGGAACGCCAGGACCTCCTGCTCCTTCTGAGCGAGCTCGCTCCTCAGCCGTTCGATCTGGGTGTTCAGAAACGCGGAAGTCTCTCCGGCAAGCTGGAGGCGGGAATCAATTGTCGATTCGACGTACGCGTCGGCGAACGCGTTGGCTAGCTCGGCCGCGCTCTGGGCGGAGGAGGACACATAGCTCAGCTCGACAAGGCTGGTGTCGCTAATGGGCTTCGCATTGACTCGCCGTTGAATCGAAAGCGCCACCCGGGTGACAGGGTCGAGGGTCGCGGCGCCCGGATTTGGATGGGGGGGCGCGGCTTTCTCGGCCAGGTTCAGCCGCCGGACCACTCGCTCGGCGATCGGACGGCCCTTCATGAGTCGCATCTGCGTAGGCAGGAACTCGGAATCGGACGCCGGACCGCGCTGACCCGTGGCAGTGGCCTCGAGAGGACTCGTACCGGCGCCCTTGAGCTCGAGGACCGCGACCGCCAGATAGGCCGGTCGCGACAGGAGCGAGACCACGACGGCGGCCACGAGGCAAAGGATGATACAGACGCCGATCAAGCGGCGCCGCTTGACGATGACCGCCCAGTACTGGGCGAAATTCATCTCGCGCACGGCCGGCTCGGCGCTCGCGGACTCTTCCGCTGTCTCCCACTCTGTGGCCATCAGAAGAATGACTCCCGGACGATGATAACGTCATCCTGCGCCAGTTGCGGGTCAGGGTCCTTGCCCGAGAGAACCCGCTTGAAGTTGACAACCGTACCGACGTCGCGCCCGTCCGGCCCCTTTCGCCGGATGCGGATCGTGCTCGATGCGCGGTCGGTCAGGCCGCCTGCCCGAGCGATCGCGGCAAGCAGCGTCAGGCCGTCATCGCTGTCGAACTGAACGGCGCCCGGCTGCTTCACCTCGCCGAGGCAGTAGGCCGTTACGGTGGTTCGCGCGGGAATGTTGACGACATCGCCCGGAAACAGCGGGATGTTCCAGCGGTCGGAGGCGCCCCGAAAGAGCTCGTCCCGGCCGACCTCGATCGTCTCGGCCTTCCCGCCGCTGCCCCCTCGCAGGACGAAGATCTTCTTGCCCGCCGACTCGGACAGCCCCCCCGCTGCGGAAATCGCCTGAATCAGCGTCCACTGGCCAGAGACGCGCAGCGAGCCGGGGACTTTTACGGCCCCCAGAATCGAGACCGGCTTGTTCGCGTACTCTCGTATGGTCATCGAGACGCTCGCGCGGCGGACGTACTTGGACTTGAGCAGCGTCTCGAGACGGTCGCGCGCCTCTCCTGCCGTGAGCCCGGTGACGGAGAACTCGCCCAGAAGAGGCAGGTCGATCGTTCCGGCGTCCGAGACCCGGCGCTCCACGTTGAGCTCAGGGAGTTCGAGCACCCGGATCTCGAGGAGGTCCTTGGGCCCGATCGGGTAATCACCCGGCCGCTCTGGCGCTCCGCGCAGGGCCGCCGAAACCAGCAGCCCAATCCCCAGCAGACCGAGATTCCGCGCACTCATCGGGAGTACTCCGCCCCGAAGGATAGCCCGGTCGCGAAGGTAAAGACAGACAGGTCGCCTT
>JBOGJN010000042.1:0-5282 GCA_050745445.1 Thermoanaerobaculia bacterium | reverse complement strand
CCGAGGGGCCGCCTTCTTGGCTCGCTGCGGCGCGGCCTTCGCGGCCGGCGGCTTGCGGCCGCCCTTCTTTACGACCATCCCTTAACCCTTCACAACTTCCACGAGGTGCCGGACCCTATGGATCATTCCGCGCACGGCCGGCCCGTCCTCGCGCATGACCTCCTGCCCGAGGCGGCGAAAGCCAAGCCCCCGCAGGGTTTCCTTGTGGCTCCGGGGCGTGCAGATGCCGCTGCGGACGAGCCGGAGGGTCAAGGTCTTGCCCTCCCCCTTTTTGCGCCGCGCCTTCGGCTTCTCTGTGCCCGTCATGCCTCGGTCTCCGTCTCCGGCGCGGTGACGCCGCGGCGCTCTCTGATCTGCTTCTCGTTGCGCAGGCGCGTCAAGCCGTCGAATGTCGCCTTGATCACATTGTGCGGGTTGGTTGTGCCCAGCGACTTGGTCAGGATGTCCGCGACGCCAGCCGACTCCAGCACAGCACGCACGGGTCCGCCGGCAATGACGCCCGTACCCGCAGCTGCGGGCTTCAAGAGCACACGCGCCGCGCCGTATCGGCCGATGATGGCGTGGGGAATCGTTGTTCCCTTCAGGCTGATCTGCCGCATGGTCTTCTTGGCCATCTCGATCCCCTTCCTAATGGCCATCGGAACTTCCTTGGCCTTGCCGGAGCCGTACCCGACGCGCCCGTGGCCGTCGCCGACGACCACCAGCGCGGAGAACGAGAAGTTCTTGCCCCCTTTGACGACCTTGGTGACCCGGTTGATGTGGACCACCCGGTCGATCAACTCGCGGCCCTGAGCGTCCCGCTCTTTCTCGCGCTCGCGCGGCGCGCGCGGGCCCCCTCCCCGGCTGCCGTTCATTGAGAGTCCCTCACGTTTCTAAAACTCCAGGCCGGCCTTGCGGGCGGCGTCGGCCAATGCACGGACCTTTCCGTGGTAGATGTACCCTCCGCGGTCGAAGACGACCGTCGCCACACCCTTCTGTTTCGCCCGCTCCGCCACGAGCGTTCCGACCCGACGCGCGGTTGTAACGTTGGCGGCGACCTTTCCCTCTTTCTTCAACCCCGCGTCGAGCGATGAGGCGTGGGCCAGGGTCCGGCCCGTCGCGTCGTCGATCACCTGGGCGTAGATGTGCCTGCCGCTCTTGAAGATGGCGAGTCGCGGCCTGCCGGCCGAACCGCGAATGCGCGTTCGGATGCGTGTGCGCACCCTTTGCCGGGCCTGTGCCCGCAACTCCGACTTCATGGCTTACTTCCCGCCCGCCTTTCCAACCTTGCGACGGATGAATTCATCCACGTACTTGACCCCCTTGGCCTTGTAGGGATCGGGAACCCGCAGCTTGCGCATCTCCGCCGCCGTCTGTCCGACCTTCTGCCGGTCCGCGCCCGAGACCGTCAGCCGGCCCGCCTTGGCGTCGAGCTGGACGCTGATCCCTTCGGGGATCGGGAAATCCACGGGGTGGGAGTAGCCGAGCGCGAACACCACCGACTTTCCCCTGACCTCGGCCTTGTAGCCCACGCCCACGATCTCGAGCTCTTTCGAGAACCCTTTCGTCACGCCCTCGACCGAGTTGGCCACGAGACTGCGCAAGAGCCCGTGGAAGGCGCGCTGCTGCGGCTCATCGCTGAAGCGGCTGATGCGGACCTCCCCTGCCTCGACGACGACACTCAAGCCCGAGGGGATGCGATTTGCCAGTTCCCCCTTCGGCCCCTTGACGCGGACGAAGTCCCCGTCCTTCCGGACTTCGACCCCCTTCGGGATTGCCACCGGCATTCTTCCTATGCGCGACAAGCGAACATCTCCTTACCAGACGTTGCAGAGAATCTCGCCGCCCAGGCGCGACTCTCGCGCCTTGCGCCCGGTTGTGATCCCCTTCGAAGTAGAAATGATCGAAGTCCCGAGGCCGTCGAGCACGTCGGGAATTTCCTTGCCCCGCGCGTAAACCCGGCGTCCCGGCCGCGAAACCCTCTCCAGGCCGACAACGACCGGCTGCCCCTCGGGGTCGTACTTCAAGGCCACGCGCAGGACTGGCCTCCCCTTCTCCTCAACGCGGCGGTAGGAGCCAATGTAGCCTTCCTCCGCCAGGACCTTCAGAAGATCCTCCTTGACGCGCGAAGCGGGGACATCGACGCGGCCGTGTCCGGCGCGCATGGCGTTGCGCAGGCGGTTCAACAGATCGGTAATCGGATCGTTCGTGTTCATCGCAACTTCCTTGCTCCCCACCTCACCAGGACGCCTTCACAACGCCGGGCAGGTACCCCGCGCTCGCGTTTTGGCGGAAGCAGATGCGGCAGAGACCGAATTTGCGCAGCACGCTGCGCGCGCGGCCGCAGATTTGGCACCGCCGCACGGTCCGCGTCATGAATTTCGGCTTTCTGGCCGCCTTGATTCTCATTGCCCTTCTCGCCATGGATTGGTCCTCCGGGACGGGACCACAGGGTCCCCGCCCCATTACTGCCCGAACGGCATTCCGAGCTCCTTCAAAAGAGCCCTGGCCCGGTCGTCCCGGCCCGCCGTCGTGACGATGGTGATATTCAACCCCTTCGACTTGTCGGTCCTGGCGTAATCGATCTCCGGGAAGATGAAGTGGTCCCGGACCCCCACGGTGTAGTTGCCCCTGCCGTCGAAGGCCTTGGGCGACACTCCCCGGAAGTCGCGCACGCGTGGCAGCGCGATGTTGATCAGTCGGTCCAGGAACTCGTACATCCGGTCGCCGCGCAGCGTGACCCTCGCCCCGATCGGCATCCCGGCGCGCAGCTTGTAGGTCGCAATCGACTTCTTAGCCTTCGTGACGACGGCCTTCTGACCCGCGATCGCCGAGAGCTCCTCCACGGCCCCCTCGAGCATCTTGGGGTTCGACACCGCCTCCCCCAGACCCATGTTCAGGACGACCTTGTGGACGCGCGGGATCGCCATCCGGTTCTCGATCCCGAGCTCGCGGGCGAGCGCCGATGCGATCTCTTTGACGTACCGTTCTTTCAATCGGGCTGCCATAAGGATTCCTACGTTAAGACTGCTTCCCGCTTTGTCCTGCGTCCTGTGTACTCAGACCAGCGCCGCGCCGCTCTTTTTCGCGTAGCGCTCCGGAAGGCCCTCGGCGTCCCGCCGGCGCCCGATCCTTGTGCGCGTCTCCCGGTCCGGATCGACCAGCATGACGTTCGAGATGTGGATGGGCGCCTCTTTTTCCGAGATCCCGCCGGCGATGTTCTTCGACGGATTCGGGCGCATGTGCCGCTTGATCATGTTGACCCGCTCGACGATGACGCGCTCCTTGCCGGGCAAGATCTTCAGGATCTTTCCCCGCCGCCCGCGGTCTTTGCCCGCGATCACGACGACCAGGTCGCTTTTCTTGAGCCTCGGGTTCTTCATCACAGCACTTCCGGCGCCAGCGAAATGATCTTCATGAACTTCTTCTCGCGCAGCTCTCGCGCGACAGGTCCGAACACGCGTGTGCCCACCGGTTCTCCCTCGTTGGAAATCAGGACCGCGGCATTGTCGTCGAACCGGATGTAGGAGCCGTCGCGGCGCCGGTGGTTGCGGCGCGTGCGCACGATGACGGCCCGAACGACACGCTTGCCATGCTTCTCGACAAACGGAGAGTCCGGAGTGGCCTCCTTGACGGAGGCCGTAATGACATCCCCCAACCTCGCGTAGCGTCCGGCTGAGCCCCGCATGCGGATGCAGGCGATCCGGCGCGCACCGGAGTTGTCTGCCACGTTAAGGATGGTTCCCATCTGAATCATCGGCGCCCCCGGCCGTGAAACGTGAAACGTAAAACGTAAAACGACGCCGGAGCGAGAAAGGACAGCCTCGTTTCACGTTTCACGTTTGACGCTTTACGGCTCTTTGTCGTCACCTACGCCTCCGCCTTCACGAGAATTTCTCTCAAGCGCCACCGCTTCAGCTTCGAGAGCGGCCGTGTCTCCTCGATCCGGACGCGGTCGCCGACCCTGGCGCTGTTCTTTTCGTCGTGGGCCAGGAAACGGCTCGTCTTTCCGATCGTCCGTTTGTAACGAGGCTCCTGGAACCGCCGCGCCACCTCCACGATGATCGTCTTGGCCATCTTGTCCGAGACCACCCGGCCCACCTTTGTCTGACGCCGGAAGGTTGTCGTCGCGGTTGCCTTCTGGGTCCTCATTGTTTCTCCGCGAGCTCCAGCGCCCGCCGATAGGTCTTGACGCGCGCGATGTCACGCCGCAGGATCCTCAACCGGCTCGGGTTCTCCAGTTGCGCCGTCGCCTTTTGCAGCCGGAGCTTCCACGCGGCCTCCCGAAGCTGTCTTTCCTTTTCGGATAGCTCCGCTTCTCCCTGCTGCGCCAGGGTCTCTCTCTCCTTCTTCTTCATCGGATCTCCATCTCGGACTCCCGCGTCACGAACCGTGTCTTCAAGCCGATCTTGTCGGCCGCCAGATTGAGCGCCTCCCGACCCGTCGCGAGATCGACGCCCTCCATCTCGTAAAGGATCCGCCCCGGTTTAACGACCGCCACCCAGCCCTCAGGCGGCCCTTTCCCCTTGCCCATGCGGGTTTCAGCCGGCTTTTTTGTGAACGGCTTGTCCGGAAAAATACGGATCCAGATCTTCCCGCCGCGCTTGACGGCCCGCGTCATGGCGATCCGCGCGGCCTCAATCTGCCGCGCGGTGATCCAGCCCGGCTCCAGAATCTGCAGCCCCATGTCGCCGAAGGCGAGTGTCGAGCCGCGCGTGGCCTTCCCACGCATCCTTCCGCGCTGTTGCTTGCGGTACTTGACCTTCGACGGCATCAACATAATTTCGCTCGCTACGCTCGCCGTAAAATGGGAAACGTAAAACGGGAAACGAACCCCGGTCCACGTTCCGCTTTGTTCGCTCTAACGCCCCTCGTTTTCCGTTTCCCGTTTCCCGTTTCCCGGCTCAGGCGATCTTCCGCCGCGTCTTCGCCTTGTGCTGCTCACCGCGGTAGATCCACGTTTTCACTCCGATCTTTCCGTAGGTCGTGTTGGCTTCCGCAAAACCGTAATCGATGTCGGCCTTCAGCGTGTGGAGCGGCAGCCGTCCTTCCTGATACCACTCCGCCCGCGCGATCTCGGCTCCGTTTAACCGCCCCGCGCAACGGATCTTGATGCCCTGCGCCCCGAAACGAAAGGCGGACTCGATTCCCTTCTTCATGGCGCGGCGGAACGCCACTCGCCTCTCGAGCTGCAGAGCGATCGACTCCGCCACGAGCTGCGCGTCGGTCTCCGGGCGCTGGATCTCGATGATGTTGATGTGGACCTCGGCCTTCGTGCGTTTCTGCAGTTCGTCACGCAACTT
>JBOGJN010000041.1:0-2081 GCA_050745445.1 Thermoanaerobaculia bacterium | reverse complement strand
CCCGAGATCAGCAATGGGGTGTCGCACGAGAAGCTCGTGGCCACCATCGACGTCCCGGCGATCCACCAGGGGAGCGAGCGCCCCGACAGGAAATACTCATCCAGGCTGCGGCTGGCACGACCGGCGTAGCGCACGCCGATCCACAGCATGGCGGCGAAGTAGACCAGCAGGATGGCCCAATCGAGGGCGTGCAGGCCGGGCGCCATGGGGCCGAGAGCCTAGCTAGTTGCTGTTTCCTGGAGGGATTTCGAGACGGCACGCGAGCTCGAAGAGATGCCGTCGTCAGGTCAAGGGCTGGCGTCGAAGTGCAAGAAGCGCCTGATTTCGACCCGTTTCCGCCACTCTGGCAGATCCGGACTCGATCGAGGTGCCCTGGGGACGTACTCCGACCGCTGTGGGTGAATCCAAGCGCTCGGGTTGCTTAGCGAGAGGGGTCAACATCGCGCCAGGACCAGGAGGTTGTGGGCCAGGACGGTCGCGCCGACCGTCGCGACGTAGTGCTTCCATCCTTTGTTCATGCAGCGCGCGAGCCGGAGGATCCTCTTGAGGAAGCTGATGGATCCCTCGATGCCCGCTCGGAAGCGCTGCGCGAGCTTGAAGCGCGGATCGATCTCCCGCTTCACTTCCTCGCTGTTGCGATTGCCTTTCTTCGGGATGGCGACGACGTCCACGGAATCGAAGACTTGGTCGAGCTCTTCGCTCGACCAGTAGCCCTTGTCCGTTGCCACGCTTTCCGGGAGACAGCCGAACAACGCCGCGTGACTTTTCAGGGCGGGACGGACGAGGGTCGGCTCGACCGGCTTCTTCTCGAAGACCTCGTAGTCGGTGATGAACTTCCCGCCGACCTGCTGGATCTGGATCATGTGGCCGAACTCGACGTCCTTGCCGGCCTTGCCGCGCTTCAAGAGCTCGGTGTGGGGCTCGAAAAGGCTGAAGAGCTTCTTCTCGTTGGGGACTGGACGCTCGAAGAGCACACGCTCGCTCGCTTGCCAGATGACGCGGCGAGCGAGCGCTTCGAAGTGGCGTAGCTCTTCGACCAGCCCTTCGACGGTGACATGCTCGGAGAATCCGTAGCGCTTCGACCGCAGGCCGCGCTCGAGTTCCGAGACGAGCCGCACTGCCCAGTCACACAGCCGTTCCACGCGGGAAATCAAGCCTTTGTAGAGCGGGCCGAGGTCGCTGGCCTTGCGTCCCTTGCCGTTGGCCCGGCGTGCGACCAGGTTGGCGAGCCGCTTGACGCGCCGGAGATGGACGCGCTGATTCCCTACGGCAGCGGGATCGATCTCGCGCGCCTGGTCGATCAACCTGCCGAGCGTGCGGTACGCGTCCCACAAGAGCGAGGAATCCGTTGGCCAGTGGATGTTGGTCTTCACCGCGGTCGTGTCGAGCCGGAGCTTCTCGCCCGTGATCCGCTCACCCTCGACCGCAGACTTGGCGAGTACCGCGTTCAGCTTCTTCCACGTCTCCGGCAGGATGGCGTTGCGGAGCTTGCACAGCGTGGCGTGATTCATCATCGGCCCAGTGTGGATCCGCGTGAAGCGACGCAGGTAGTGGCTGTCGTCGATCCGCACGATGATCTCGCGCAGGGATGCTCCTTCGATGACCTGACACAAGCACAGCCGCAGCACCATCTCCGAGGTGTAGACGAATCCACCGCGCCGCTTGCGCTGCCGATTCTCGATCTCGAGGGCTCGCTCGAGGTCGCGGTGCAGGAGCTCGAGCAGCTTCGGCGTCTCGTCCAGGATCTCCGAGATCCCCTCGTAGCGCGCGAAGTGCTCCTGGGTGAGTTTGAGGCTCGAGGGTTGAAAGTCGATCCAGCCCTGGGTATCCCTCTTCTTGCGCATGCGTGGGTCTCCGTTGGATGGTGTTGTGCTAACCAATCCATCGGGCGGAGACCCGCTTTCCTTTCCCGCAAAATCCAGCGGCTTTTCACTCTCTTTCTGCTCTGGACTGTTCCAGGAAACAGCAACTAGCTACGGGAGCGTCGTGGTTGGGCAACCGCCACGGCGGAGCCTCCCGGAAACAAGCTCGCCCAGGGCGAGCTGCGAATCGACGGGCCGTAATCGGGTGAACTCCAAGAA
>JBOGJN010000040.1:0-1830 GCA_050745445.1 Thermoanaerobaculia bacterium | reverse complement strand
GATCTTCATGATACATTATGGTCAGTTCTGAGCTCCCGTAAACCGAAAACTGATTGCTGACAACTGAAGACCCGTTACTGCAACGGCAGCCGGCCGGAGAACCCCTCCTCGTAGCCGTGGAAGTGATCCAAGGACTCTTCCGGGTACTTCCAGCAGTAGTAGCCCGCTCCCGAATCGAAGTCCACGAGCCAGAGGCCCTTGATCTCCACGCCGAGCGAGGCGATCGTACTGGCCCACTGCCCCACGATCTTCTGCCGCTCCTCTTCGGCCTCGCCCCCTTCGCCCAGACGCGCGTAGCGAGAAACGGCGTCGGTGGTGAGCTCTTTGACCTTCGGCAGCAAGGCCCGCGCCTCCTCCAACTTGAAGATCTTCTTCTCGACGGGGCCGGCGTATAGCAATTGCGCTCTCTCGGAAGGCATCGTCTGTTCCCGCACGATGACGATGAGCTTCCCGACGGCCTCCGCGTCGCCTCCCGCGGCGCGCGCGACATACTTCTCGAGAGCCTTGACCGCTTCCTCGGAGCGCCCGACCTTGAGCAACAGCAGACCCCGCTCGCGCAGGAACGCCGGTTCCTCGGGCTCAAGCGCCGCGGCGCACTCCAGGGCCAGGAGGGCCTCCTCCAGACGGTTGCGCTTCTCGTAGGAGCGCCGCAGGTTAAAGAGCACGCGTGTCAGGATCGCGCGGGGTCCATCGGGTAGCAGCGCTTCTGGGGGCAGGGCCACGGGCGTTCCGAAGATCGCGCCGACGCGGCGTGTCAGAGCCTCCGCGTTGTAGAGCTTGCCGCCGTCGAAAGGATCCAGATATTGGCCTGCCGGCAAATCCTTGCCCCCGACCACGAAATGCCCCGGCAGACCGATCCCGGCCAGCTCAAGCCCCGCCCGCCGGCCGACCTCCACCGCCAGGATGGAGAGCGTGATCGGCATTCCCTGGTGCCGGGCAAGCGCGCGGGCAACGGAGGAGTTCTCCGGCGCGTCGTAGGACTCCGTGTCGCCGGAGAACCCCTCCTCCCAGAAGAGAACCCGGCACAGGGCTTCCACGGGTGGCTCGCCCTGCTCGCGTCTGGCCCGGACACGCGCCGCGAGACTCTCGACACGCTCCCGGGCGAGAGACGTGTCTTCCTCCGGCTCGATCAACTGCGCGATGAGAAGCGCCCCCTCGAAGAGATCGAGATCCTCGCCCGCGGCGAAACGCCCGAAACGTTCGACGATCTCCTTGCGGTCGGCCACGGCAGTCAAGGAAGTTTTCGCGCGATCGCCACACCGTCGCGCAGCGGGACGATCACGCTGCGAAAATCGGGCCGCGCAAAGAGCCTCCGGTTGAACTCCCGGATCCCCTCCGTGGCCGCGTCGCGCGCGGAGGAGTCCACGACGCGGCCCGACCGGAGCACGTTGTCGGCGAGCAAGAAGCCTCCCGGCTTGACGCGCGGCGCCGCGGCCTCGAGCGCTCCGGGATAACCGTCCTTGTCGATGTCGATGAAGATGACGTCGAAGAGACCGGGGGTGGCCCGCAGCAGCTCGACCGCCTCGCCGGTCTGGACCTCCACCCGGTCGGCGAGCCCGAGACGCGTCAGGTAACCGCGTGCCTCCCGCGCGTTTTCCGCGCTCCCGTCCGTGTAAAAGACCTTCCCGGCCGGACCCACCGCGCTGGCGAAAAAGGCGGTCGAGTAGCCGATTGCGCTTCCCAGCTCGAAAACTCTCTTTGCGCCGACCGACTCGGCCAACACCTGCAAGATTGTCGCGACGGCAGGACCTACGCTCGGTATGTCGCGCCGCGCGGCTTGCGCCTCCCTCTCCGCGATGACCGGGTCACGTCCGGGCATGAGCTCGCGGA
>JBOGJN010000039.1:0-4194 GCA_050745445.1 Thermoanaerobaculia bacterium | reverse complement strand
CCTTTGCGCCGCACAAGACGCTGCTCGAGGTCCTTCGCGAAGACCTGCGTTTGACGGGCACCAAGCACGGCTGTGAGCTGGGTGAATGCGGGACGTGCGCGGTGCTCGTGGACGGAAGGCCGGTGCTCTCCTGCCTTTATCTGGGTCTCGAGTGCGAGGGCAAAAACGTCGAGACCGTCGAAGGCATGGCCGGACCCGCCGGGCTTCATCCCCTGCAGAAAGCCTTCGCGGACCTGGGCGCCGCGCAGTGCGGCTACTGCACGCCCGGCATTCTCCTGACCGCGAAGGCGCTGCTCGAAGAAAACCCGAGGCCCGGGCTCTCCGAGATCCGGGAGGCTTTGGCCGGGAACCTCTGTCGCTGTACGGGCTACATCAAGATCTTCGAGGCGGTCGAGCTCGCGGCCGCCTGGATGCGCGGCGAAGAGGCGGAGCCCCGTCGCGAATCTTTGTACGGCACAGACTACGATGAGAGTGGGCTCTTGCCGGTCAATCCGGGGCCGTTAAACGGGAAACGGTAAACGGGAATCGAGGAGACCCATGCCAGTTCGTTTTCCGTTTTCCGTTTTCCGTTTCCCGAAACCTGGCAGGCGGCCATGATGAAGCGGCAAACCCGGGTGGTCGGGCGCCCGTACGCAAAGGTGGATGCGGCGGCGAAGGTCTCTGGCCAGACGAGGTTCGCCGACGACATCTTCCTGCCGCGGATGCTCCACTGCAAGATCCTGCGCGCCAAACGCGCGCACGCGCTCTTGAAGCGCGTGGACGTCTCGAAGGCGCTCGCGCTGCCGGGCGTGATCGCCGCCGCGACCGGGCGCGATCTTCCCATAGCCTTCGGCATCCTGCCCGTCTCTCAGGACGAGCATGCGCTGTGCACCGACAAGGTTCGCTTTGTGGGCGATCCTGTCGCGGCCGTGGCCGCCGTGGACGAGGACACAGCCTTCGAGGCGCTCGACGCGATCGAGGTCGAATACGAGGATCTGCGCGCGATCGGGTCGATCGAGGAGGCCCTGACGACCCCGGAGCCGCGCATCCACGACTACGGCGACGGGGGAAACATCCACAAGCTCGTGTCGCTCGAGTTTGGCGACACGGAGGAGGGCTTCCGGCGCGCGGACCGGACTTACGAGGATCTTTTCTTCTACGAGGGAAACACGCACCTGCCGCTGGAGCAGCACGCCGCGGTGGCCGACTTCGGTCCCGACGGGAAGCTGGCGCTCTGGACCTCCACGCAGACGCCGCACTACGTGCACCGTGCCCTGGCCAAGGTCCTCCAGATGCCGGCCTCGCGCATCCGGGTCATCGCCACTCCCAACGGGGGAGGCTTCGGCGGCAAGTCGGACCCCTTCAACCACGAGATCATCGTGGCGCACCTTTCGCGCGTGACCGGCAGGCCGGTGAAGATCTGCCTGACGCGCGAGGAAGTCTTCTACTGCCACCGCGGCCGGCATCCGACGCTGATGAGAGTCAAGACCGGCGTGAAGAAGGACGGCGCGATCACCGCGATGCACTTCCAGTCGGTCCTGGACGGCGGCGGTTACGGCTCCTACGGTGTGGCCTCGACCTACTACACGGGAGCGCTTCAGACGGTGACCTACCGCGTGCCGGCCTACCGCTTCGACGGCGCCCGCGTGTTTACGAACAAGCCCCCCTGTGGCCCCAAACGCGGGCACGGAACACCTCAGCCGCGCTACGCGCTGGAGGTGCAGCTCGACAAGATCGCGTGCGACCTCAACCTCGATCCGGCCGAAATGCGCAAGGCGCACCTCCAGCCGAGCGACACGTTGACGGCCAACTTCCTGCGTGTGGGCTCGATGGGTCTTGCGGCCTGCATCGACAAGGTCGTCGAAGCTTCGCGGTGGCGGGAGCGCCGGGGCAGGCTTCCGCATGGCCGCGGGCTCGGCATGGCCTGCTCTTCCTCCATCTGCGGGGCGGGTTTGCCCCTCTACTGGAATTCCATGCCGCAGTCGGGCGTCCAGTTGAAGCTCGACCGCGGCGGGGGCGTGACGGTCTTCTGCGGCTCGACCGAGATCGGGCAGGGCTCCGACTCGATTCTGGCCGCGATCGTCGCGGAGGTTCTCGGTATCGATCCCTTCGACATCCGCGTCGTCACCGGCGACACGGACCTGACGCCTGTGGATCTGGGCTCCTACTCCTCACGTGTCACGCTCATGACGGGAAACGCGGCTCTCCAGGCAGCCGAACGGGCGCGGGAGCTGCTGGTTTCCGCCGCGGCCGAGAAGCTCCAAATCCCCGGCCCACGCGTTGGATTGGCGCAAGGACGGGTCTTCGACGTGGAGGAGCCTGACAAGGGGATGAGCTTCCCTGACGCGGTCGTCGCCGCCGAGTCGAAATTCGGGACGCTCGGCACCGTCGGGTCCTACACCCCGCCTCCGTCCGCCGGGCGTTACCGCGGAGCCGGTGTGGGCCCTTCACCGGCCTACTCCTATTCCGCCGCCGTGGCCGAAGTGGACGTGGACCCGGAGAGCGGCATCTACACGGTCCCGAAGATCTGGATCGCGCACGATGTGGGCAAGTGCATCAACCCCGTGCTGGTCGTGGGGCAGGTCGAGGGCTCGGTCTACATGGGACTGGGCGAAGTGATGATGGAGGAGATGGCGTACCGCACGGACGTGCCGGGCACCGTCGTCCACAAGTTCCCTTCGATGCTCGAGTACAAGAGCCCGACGACCAAGGAGATGTGCGAGGTTCAAACGTTCCTGGTCGAGGATCCCGATCCCAACGGTCCCTTCGGCGCCAAGGAGGTGGGGCAGGGGCCGCTTCTGCCCGTTCCGCCCGCGGTCGCCAATGCCATCTTCGACGCCGTGGGGGTGCGGATCGACGAAGTCCCGGCCACGCCCGAGAAGATCCTGAAGGCCTTGAAATGGAAGGCGCAGGGAAGGCCGCCGCGCTACGGTCCGCCGCGCTTTCCGGCCGTTCCGTATCCGGAGCCCGCGCGAATTCCGACTCCCGAACAAGGGGGAGACGGGCGGGCTGTAGCGATAGAGGCGACCGGGGCCGGAGGAGTGCGATGAGGTCAAATTCGAAATTCGAATTTCGAATTTCGAAATTCCCATGATGCGTCTTCCGCGGTTCCGCTACTTCGCGCCCGGCAGCGTGAAGGAAGCCCTGGCGATCAAATCGGACGCGGGCCCCGAGGGTGCATACGTCGCCGGGGGGACGGACCTCTATCCGAACATGAAGCGCCGGCAACAAACGCCCAAGACGGTCATCGGCCTCTCGCGCATTCCGGCGCTCCGGAGGATGCGATTCGGCTCGGACGGCGTTTCGATCGGGGCCGCCGTTCTCCTCTCCCAGGTCGAGAACGCACTGCGGATCCGGCGCGACTATCCGGCCCTGGCGCACGCGATCTTCGAGATCTCCACGCCCCTTCTGCGCAACATGGGCACTCTGGGCGGCAATCTCCTGCTCGACACCCGCTGCAACTACTACGATCAGAACTACGAGTGGCGCCAGGCGATTAACTTCTGCATGAAGAAGGACGGCGAGGTCTGCTGGGTGGCGCCGGGCTCGCCCAAGTGCCTGGCAGTGCAATCGGCGGACTCGGTGCCGATCCTGATCGCTCAGAGGGCCCGGGCGTTGCTCGTGTCGGCCGCGGGACAGCGAGAAGTGGCGGTGGAGGACCTCTACCGAAACGACGGCATCGACTATCTGACCAAGCGCCCCGACGAACTCTTGACCGAGATCCTTCTGCCCGGATCCGACGGCTGGAAGGCCAGCTACAAGAAACTGCGCCGGCGTGGATCCTTTGACTTTCCGGTGCTCTCCGTTGGCGCGGCCCTCCGCCGGGAAGGAGACCGCGTCGCCGAGGCGCGGCTGGTTCTCGGGGGCGTCGCCTCGGCCCCCATCCGCCTCACGCGCTCCGAGGAGATCCTGCGGGACCGGCCTCTGGACGATGGAGCCATCGCCGAGGCTGCCGAAGCCTCCGCGGGGCCCTCCCGTCCCATGGACAACACCGACTTTTCCTTCCTCTGGCGCAAGGAAATGACCAGGAAATTCGTCGCCGCGGCGCTAAAGGAGCTTACGTAGGCAGGATCCTACTTGGCTCTCTTCCGTCGGTCCCGCAGGGACCGCTCAAAATGTCATGACCAGGAAATTCGTGGCTGCAGCGCTAAAGGAGCTCATGTAGGCAGGATCCTACTTGGCTCTCTTCCGTCGGTCCCGCAGGGACCGCTCAAG
>JBOGJN010000038.1:0-4514 GCA_050745445.1 Thermoanaerobaculia bacterium | reverse complement strand
CCGAACTCGTTCTCCTCCACCACCTCGACCGGCGGGTAGTGCGACATCCGCAGGGTGTATTGCGGCACGCTGAAGGCTTGCGCGAAATGATCAGCCGGCAAGTCGAGCGCGCGAGCGTAGATCGGGATCAGCCTGAGCGCCAGCGCTTCCAGCGCATCGCAGTAGGTCACGACCGTCTCGCGGAAGCCGGGCATGCCCTCGGGCCACAGGTTGGCGCAGCGGAAGCGCTTGTTGGCGATCACATCCGGATGGTCGAGCGGCAAGTCGCGCTTGACGAACAACGCCTCGTTCAGGTTCGGTTTGTTGTCCGGGTTGATCGGCGAATGCCGCGTGGTCGCGCCCTTCATCGGCAGGTAGCCGACATTGTGCTGGTTGCGCTTGACCTTCATCTTCTCGTCGAGCGGCCGGGCGTGGAAGCGCGCGGCCTCGGCGAACACCTGGTCGCAAAGCGCCTGCGGCACGCCATGACCCTTGATGAAGTAGAAGCCGATGTGCTCGAAGGCGTGGCGCAGCTCGCCCGCGAGCCGCTCCAGCGCGCCCGATTGCCCGGCGAGATAGGGTGCCAGATCGAGGATCGGGATCTCCTCGTCGATGTTGCGGAGCGCGGCGGGGGCGGCGAGGCTCATGGCGGACCTCCTGTGCCGTGATTGTCGACACGCCGGGCGGCTGGCGTCAACGATGCCCTAAGCATAGCGGCAGTATAGGCCGGGAACCAGAATCCAAGGACGGCTTCCGCGCTGACCCCGTCGCCGATTGACGGGCGACATGTTCTCGATTTATAAGATAAGGGGTGTTAGATCGAGCTCGCCGGGACCGAGTCCGATTCGAGACTCCCCTTTCTGCCGACAATGTTCTTCACCCGGCCGGTCGCCTCGCAGTTCACCCAGTGGCCGGCGCCCTCGATCACGCGGAAGTCATATGCGTCCGTCGCCCGGGTAAGATGCGCGCCAGTCCACTCTCGACGCGCGGAGGGTTCTCGTGCTTACTGTGATCCGTTGCGGGACCTTGATCGACGGGACCGGCCGACCGCCGGTCCCTGAGGCGCGAATCCTCGTCGAGGGCGACCGCATCGTTGCCGTCGGCGATGCCGCCCGGGTCGAGGCGCCGCCGGGCGCCGCGGTCATCGACCTCAGCGGCTCCACCGTCCTGCCCGGCCTGATCGACAGCCACACCCACCTCATGCTGGGCTTCGGCGAGGACCTCGAGGAGCGGTACCCCCAACCGGAACTGTACCAGATGCTCAAGTGCGTCCCCCACCTGCGGGCGGACATCCGGGCCGGGATCACCACCATCCGGAACCCGAGCGAGCGATCGCTCCGGGCGGCCGCGGTCCGCCACGCGGTGGAGCAGGGCCTCATTCCCGGACCCCGCATCCTGGCCGGCATGCGCGGGATCCGGGCAACCCACGGCTGGGGGCAGAACGCGTTCGGCTTCGACGGCATCGAGAGCCTCCGGAAGGCGATCCGGGACAACGTGGAAGCAGGCGCCGACCTGATCAAGATCTACGCGACTGGGGAGAACTTCCGCAATACAGCCACCGTGGCGTACTTCTCCCGCGACGAGATCCAGGCTTGCGTGGACGAGGCCCACCGGGTCGGGCTCCGAGTGGCTGCTCACGCCCACGGAGGCCCGGGCCTCCGCGACTGCGTCGAAGCCGGGGTGGACACCATCGAGCACGGCGCCCGGATCACCGAAGCCGACATCGAGCTCTTCCTCGAGCACGGCACCACGCTCGTGGCCACCTTCAACCCCTATCTCCACGACTCCATCTTGGTGCCCGGCCGTCCACCCGAGTTCGTCGAGGGAGTCACCCGGGCCCAGGAGAACATGCGTCGGGTCTTCCCGATCGCCTTCCGCTCGGGGATGAAGTTTACGGTGGGCTCCGACTCCCGCCACGGCAACTTCGTCTTCGAGCTGGAGACTCTCGTGGCGCTGGGGCTTACTCCGCTCGAGGCCATTTCGGCCTGCACGCGGCAAGCGGCCGAAGCGCTCGGCATCGCGGACCGGACGGGCACTATCGAGGCCGGGAAGTGGGCGGACGTCATCGCGGCGCCGGAGGACCCGACCCGCGACGTCTCACGGCTGCGGAGCGTGCACTTCGTGATGAAGGCCGGCGTGCGCCAGGACCTGAGCTCGATCTAGTGTCCCGAGTCAGAAGTTCGCTGACGCCGCGGGCCGACATTGAGCAGATTCTGAGGGCGAAAGGAGATGCACGACTACGACGAGATTGTTCGAGTCTGTGGGGTGTACATGGAGGGCGCATCCAAGGGCGACGTCGGGAAACTCAAGGAGGCGTTCCCACGAGGACGCTCGAATGTTCGGCCAGATCGACAACTTGCGCTACGACATGCCGATCACGGACTAGATCGCCATGGCCGTCGCCAAGCCGGCCGACACCCGCGCTCACGCTCTCGGCTCCGGCCCGGAAACAAGCCTCGTCTGCGGACGTCGCGCGCTCCGCCCTATGTGCGGCGGTTACAGGTGAAAAAGTCGCGGACCCCATTCGGCTCTCCCTGCGCGACAGCGGTGCTTGGCGATTCGCAGTGAGTTTAAACGTTGCCCGGCTCGTGCGCGCTAAACTGGCCCGCCATGGAACCCGCCGCCACCACCCGAGAGGAGCGCGCTTCGATCGGACTGCTACACCTGCTCCAGGTGGTTGCGGTCAACGTGGTGCCCATCGTCGGCCTGTGGCGCTTTGGGTGGGGCAGCACGACGACGCTCGCGCTCTACTGGTGCGAGAACGTTCTGGGTTCGCTCTTCGTGCTGCTGCGGCTCTTCGTGCACGAGCGCCTGACGCACGACCCGGGCTATGCACACAATCAACTCGGGGTCTCGACCCGCGGTGCCGACGGCCGAGACCAACCGGTCGGCCGCTACATCCCGGAATTCATTTCGGGCGCCTTCATCTTCAGCGCCGCGCACGGGCTGTTCCTGGCTTTCCTGGTCGCCAAGTTTCTGCCCGAGGCGGGCGGTACGCCGCTCGATCCCGTGGCCCTGCACCGCGGCCTCGCCGCCATCCTGGCAATTCTCGTGATCGGCTTCCTCGTCGACCTGCGCACGATCGGCCAGCGCCCCTTTTCGTGGGCCCGCGACCTCGGCAAGCGCGCCATGGGCAGAGTGATTGTCGTCCACGTCACGATTATCTTCGGCTTCATCATGCTGGCGTGGAAGCACGAAGCGAGCGTCTTCCTGGCCACGTTTGCGGGGTTCAAACTGCTCTTCGACCTCGGCACGACCTGGCCGAAGAGGCAACCTGACGACGGGCCGGGGGAGACACCTAAAGAACCGCCACGAGCCAAGCGCCGCACGAAGCGGTGAGGCCTGCGGCTCTGCGGCGCCTTGCGAGAGACGCCTTGTGATTCAGCGGGAGGACGCCGTGCAGAGGTCGAACAAGAGGGTCCCGTTGGATTGATGGATGATGAGTCGGCAGCCATCCCTTCCGGTCACGATGGCCGGAGAATCTTCGTCATGATATGTCTTCAGCTTGACCCAACGCTCGCCCTGCAGCTCATAGAGCCCTCTGATCTTTGAGTTCACCAGCCTCCCCCAGACGCTGATCAGGATCTTATCGCCCACTAAGAATACCCTCATATTCGTGTAGCATGGAATGCCGCAGGAGAATCCCTTGAGGCGGTCGAGAAAGCCGTAGTCGACTACCCATGGCCCCTCTGGGATCCATCCTTCTTGGAAGGAAAGGTTGCCCAAATTCAAGAGGTAGCTTCTTAAAGGCCACGGGCCTTTATTCCTCTCGAAATCATTCGTTCCCTGGTAGATGAGATACTTTTCCTTGAAGGAATCGTAGGCGACCCCGAATTTATCACGCCGGAAGACGTTCGCCGCGGGCTGGAACCTGACCTCCTCGCCCCGCTTCAGATACAAGAGCCTTGTTTCGTCATTCGCCGGATTGGTCGTGTCCAGGATAGCGAGGTAGCCCTGGGAGTCTCGGATCAGGTTATCAAACTCGTAATGGTGTTCTGATCGGGTTTGCCAGGTTTCTCCACCGAAGAGCACCTGAAGTTTCTCGTGTTTGTGACGTCTTTCCTTGGCTCTGTAATCGAGAAATCGGGGGCAGTTGTATTGTCCGCGCGATATGGACTGGTCTTCTGGAAGCTGTTCGATCGACATGGATCTCAGGTTCAAGTAGGAGCCATAAGTGTAGCTGGTGCTGCCGCCGTCCTTCCTGACCGTCGCAAAGTGGATCTCTTCCTTGTCGAAATCCACACAATTCACGGAGATAGGGCCTGATGGAACGCGCGCCGCCTCGGTCCGCGCGCGGACGTCAGAGGAAAAGAAGGAATTGTCGTCCTTGAACACGACCATGTCATCGGCGATCCAGTAGAGGGGTGTCCAGGAAGAATCCAACTTGATGGTCTTGTATGGAATAGCTTCCGATTCCCCGGTCCCGGAGCATCCGGTGAGCTGCAGGAAGAGGAACGGGATCCAAAGAAGCCTTTTCATGGAGCTTGACCTTTGGGGGAATTCAGGACCGCTTCCGCCGGACCGCTGCTGGTCGG
>JBOGJN010000037.1:0-5786 GCA_050745445.1 Thermoanaerobaculia bacterium | reverse complement strand
TATCCTCGCCGCGTCCCTGCGGGAATAGCTCAGTGGTAGAGCGCCACCTTGCCAAGGTGGAAGTCGCGGGTTCGACCCCCGTTTCCCGCTCCAAACTGAGCATTCATGGTAAGAGGGGCCGTCCCGACCGGGGAGCCTGACCTCCCGATACTCCAATCCTCAGAGACCTGACGTCAGAGGTCCTCCCGAAAGCTGAACCTGGCGGGCGCGCTCCTCGTGGGAGAGGGATTCCGCCTTGAGGAAGAGCCGGGCTGCGCGGCGGAAGGCTTCCTGGGAGGCGGCGTACTTCCGGGCGCGAAGGAGCCGCTCGCCGCGCTCTTCGTTGATTCGTCCTTCACGGAAGGCTTCGCCGGCGATGTTGACTGCATCCAGTCTCTCCGCGGCGATACGCAGGAGCGCTGCGTGGAGCCGCAGCGCCTCGGCGGTCGTGTTCGCGAGCGAACTTCGCGGCGCCGACGCTGAGGCTCGGACAGTCGAGACAGTTGGGGCCGCCGCCTGTGCCGTGGCGTCGCCTGGCGCGAGGCTCTGACCTGAACGGCTACCCGCCTCTGCCTGACGGAGAGCCGTTTGGGGCGCCAGCGCAAGGAAGTCAGAGCGGACCCGGATCACCGAGAAATCGAGCCCGACGATCGTCCCGATTGCCGCAAGTGCGGCGGCGATGCCGAGGGTCCATCTCATCCGCGGCGAGAGACCCGCCTGCGTCCAGCTCGCGAAAACGGCGGGAGCCGGCAGCAGAGCAGTGGCAGGCGGCCCGGGCTCGGTTTGCGGTTTGGGATCGGAGACGCTCCGGTTCGGTGTCTCGGCTCTGAAACTGAGCGTGTTTTGCTGGGCCGACGCGCGAGCGGGTTCAGGCTCGAAAACGACCGGGTTGGTCGAGTTCAAATCCGGCGACCCCAGAAGGCTCTGGCCTTCCGGGTTCAAGAGCTCGTACAGGTATAGCGCGAGACCCGCGGTCGAGGCCTCGCTGGGGCAGGCGACGATCAGTTTCTGTAGAGCCCGCCGCATCTCGACAACGGAGGCAAAGCGCTCCGAATGATGAGCGAGCGCGAAGCGAAGCAGCAGGCAAAGGTCCTGAGAGAAGGGGTCGTCGACCCGGAATCCTGGGAGAGATGCGTCGAGCGACGGGCGGCGGCAGGTCAACAGCTCAACCAGGAGCACGCCGAGCGAATACACGTCCGAGTTCGAGCCGATGCTCGCCCGCTTGCGTGCCTCCGGCGCGACGTACGGCGCGATGTCGCGCGACATCCGGCGCTTGCGGAGCGAGGGGAGAACGGCCTCGGCGAGGCCAAATCCGCCGACCCCCACCTCGGCGTTGGAGATGCTCACGAACCCGGGCCAGAGCGCGCCGTGCAGGGTCGGCTCGGCCTTGACCACGGTCCACCAGGCGTGCTCCAGGGCCGCGGCCGCCCGCTCGGTGATCTGCAGCGCATACTCGACCGGGATCCTGAGGTTCACCGCACGCGCCTTCGCCAGTATGGAATCGAGCGTCCATCCGCCCGCGTCGTGCCAGGCCAGGTATGGCGTGCCATCGGCTACATCGAACTGCGACCGGAGCACCGTCGCCGGGTAGAAGGAGGGTGTCTTGCGCTCGGCGTTCCGCTGGATCGCCGCGAGGACACACGGGAGCGACAGCTCGGGAGACCGCAAGACGCGCAGCCGAACCAACTGTCCGTTCGCTGAATGGAGCGCCCGGTAGACAGTCCCGAGCGCATCCTCGCCGAGCTGCGCGACGAGCAGATAGTCGCCCAGGCGCCGCCCCCGCCCCCACTTCGCGGTCACGACGAGTGCCTCGACGGGCAGAGTCCAGAGTTACGGATGACGTCCGGAACCGACCGACCGCGAACATGCCTCATGTTCGTCCTCGTCCGGACGACTCATGAGCGCCCGGCCGACATGGTCAAGCGATTCGCTCATGAGTAATTCGGGAACCTTCGATTCTACCAGCAACCGCCAGGGATCTCGCGGCTTCAGAGCGCCACAGCCTAAGCCATTGCCCTGACGTGGCTTCCCTCGGACCGCGGTTCCGTCTTGGCTTTGCCGTTCGGCCGAGGCCCGGTAGACTCGGGTGGTCCAGGAGTCAACGATCGCCAACGAGCCGGGACAAGGCGGAGGTCGCGTCCAGGCGTCGGCCGAGCGGCCGGGCGGGCCCGGCAACGTCACGCTTCTGACCGACGATGATCTCCATCTCTTCAACGAGGGGAACCACTTTCACCTCTACGAGAAGCTGGGCTCCCATCCCATGACGGTCGGCGGTGTGCCCGGCTGTTACTTTGCCGTGTTCGCGCCCGACGCCCTCCGGGTCTCCGTGATGGGGGAGTTCAACGGGTGGAACAAGGAGGCCCAGCCGCTCTGTGCCAGGGCGCAGTCGGGCATTTGGGAGGGTTTTGTTCCGGGAGTCGGCGTCGGTTCCGTCTACAAGTATCACCTCGTGTCGCGGTACGCCGGCTACCGCGTGGACAAGGCGGATCCCTTCGCGTTTGCCTACGAGGTCTCGCCGAAAACCGGCTCGGTCGTCGAGGAGGTGGACTTTTCCTGGCAGGACGCGGTCTGGATGCGGGAGCGCGCCGAGAGGCAGAAGCCCTCTTCCCCCGTCGCGATCTACGAGGTGCACCTGCCCTCCTGGAAGAGGATCCCCGAAGAGAACAACCGGCCGCTGACCTATCGGGAGATTGCTGCCCCGCTCTCCGAGTACGTGCGCCGGATGGGGTTTACGCACGTCGAGCTCCTGCCGGTCATGGAGCACCCGTTCTTCGGCTCCTGGGGCTATCAGGTCACGGGATACTTCGCGCCCACGAGCCGCTCCGGACGCCCGCGCGACTTCCAGTTCCTGATCGACTACCTCCACCGGCAAGGCATCGGTGTGATCCTGGATTGGGTGCCTTCGCATTTTCCTTCCGACGAGCACGGGCTCGTCTATTTCGACGGCACCCACCTTTACGAGCACGCCGACCCGCGGCAGGGCTTTCATCCGGATTGGGGCAGTTTGATCTTCAACTACGGCCGTAACGAAGTGCGGAGCTTTCTCTTCTCCAGCGCAACGTTCTGGCTCGAGAAGTACCACGCCGACGGGCTGCGGGTGGATGCCGTCGCGTCCATGCTTTACCGGGACTATTCGCGCTCCGCGGGGGAGTGGGTGCCAAACGCGTACGGGGGCCGGGAGAATCTCGAGGCGGTCTCGTTCTTGCGGCGGTTGAACGAACACGTGGAGGAGACGCATCCCGATGTCTGGACGATCGCCGAGGAGTCGACCGCCTGGCCCGGAGTCTGCCGGCCAGCACATCTGGGCGGGCTCGGCTTCGACATGAAGTGGGACCTGGGGTGGATGAATGACACGCTGCGCTACATGGGTCGGGACCCGATCCACCGCAAGTACCATCACAATGAGCTGACGTTTCGCCCGCTGTACGCGTACTCGGAGAACTTCGTTCTGCCCCTCTCGCACGACGAGGTCGTGCACGGCAAGGGCTCTCTTCTGACGAAGATGCCGGGCGACGACTGGCAGAAATTCGCCAACCTGCGGCTCTTGCTCGGTCTTCTTTACGCCGTTCCGGGCAAGAAGCTGCTCTTCATGGGAGGGGAGTTCGGCCAGCGGGCGGAGTGGAATCACGACACGAGCCTCGACTGGCATCTGGTCGCGCACGCCCCTCACGCGGGTCTGCAGCGCTGGGCGGCGGATCTGAACCGTCTCTATACGAGAGAGGCCGCGCTCCACGCTCTGGATTTTGAGCCTGCGGGCTTCGAGTGGATCGACTGCCACGATTGGGAGCACAGCACGCTCGCGCTGATGCGACGGGGCGCGGCTCCCGGGGACCGCATCCTCGCCGCGTTCAACTTTACGCCGGTGCCGCGTCCGCATCACCGGCTGGGAGTGCCGGCTCCGGGTCGCTGGGCGGAGGTGGCCAACAGCGACGCCGCCGAATACGGAGGCAGCGGCCTCGGCAATCTCGGGAGCGTCGCGGCCGAGCCTCGTGCCGCGCACGGCCGCCCGTGGAGCCTCGATCTCATGCTCCCGCCGCTCGCCGCGGTGTTCTTCCAGGAGCCTGAATCCAAAATCCAAAATCCGAAATCCGAAATCGTCAGGGGCCCCGAGCCCGCCCCTCACCCCGGCCCTCTCCCGGGGGGAGAGGGGGAAGAAGCTGAATCCGAAATCCGAAGTCCGAAATCCGAAATCGAATGAACCGCTTCCTTTGCGTCCACGGCCACTTCTACCAGCCGCCGCGCGAAAACCCCTGGACGGGGCGGATCGAGCGCGAGGAGTCAGCCGCGCCCTACGAGAACTGGAACGAGAGGATCACGGCGGAGTGCTACGAGCCGAACGCCTTTCCACGCGTCCCGGATGCATCAGGGAAACTCGTCGAGCTTCCCGGCAACTACGCGAAGATGAGCTTCAACTTCGGGCCCACGCTTCTCGAATGGCTCGCCGAGAAAGCACCGCGAGTCTACGGTGCGATCCTCTCCGCCGACAAAGAAAGCGGGGAGCGTTTTTCGGGGCACGGGTCCGCGATGGCCCAGGCGTACAACCACATGATCCTGCCGCTCGCCAGCCGGGGGGACAAGCGCACGCAGGTGCTCTGGGGGATCCGCGACTTCGAGCACCGCTTCGGCCGCTTTCCCGAGGGAATGTGGCTGCCCGAGACGGCGGTGGACGCAGAGACTCTCGAAACCCTGGCGGAGTCCGGCATCCGGTTCACGATCCTCGCGCCCCATCAGGCCAACCGTGTGCGCGCGATCGGCGAGGAAACCTGGCAGGAGGTTTCCGCCGGCTCGATCGACACCACGAGGCCGTACGCGGCGCGGCTCCCCTCGGGACGCCGGATCGCGATTTTCTTCTACGAGGGCCCCTCCGCGCACGCAGTGGCCTTTGGTGAGCTCCAGAAGGGAGGAGAGAGTCTGGCGCTGCGGCTTGCGGGGCTCTTCTCCGAGACGGAAGAGCCGCAGCTTGTCTCCATCGCCACCGACGGCGAGACCTACGGACACCACCACCAGGGCGGCGAAGCGGCTTTCGCCACGGCCCTGGAGTTGACCGAGTCGCGCGGGCTCGCCCGTCTCACGAACTACGGCCAGTTTCTGGCTGAGCATCCGCCTACCTACGAGGTTTCGATCCGGGAGAACACCGCGTGGAGCTGCGCGCACGGGCTCGGCCGCTGGAGCGAGGACTGCGGCTGCCGGACCGAATTGCACCCCGAGTGGAACCAGACGTGGAGACGCCCCTTGCGCGAGGCCCTGGACTGGCTGAGCGGCCGCCTGGGCGAGCGTTACGAGGAGCGGGCAAGCCAGCTCTTCCGCGACCCCTGGCAGGCGCGGGATGAATCGATTCTGCTGCGTCTCGATCCTTCGCCCCGGGGTCTCGAGACCTTCCTCGGCCGGCAGGCGCGCCGCCGGCTCTCCGAAGAAGAGAAGTCCGCCGCGGTCAGGCTGCTCGAAGTGGAGCGCTACGCGATGCTCATGTTCACCAGTTGCGGTTGGTTCTTCGACGACGTTTCGGGGCTGGAGAGCCGGCAGGTCCTCCGGTACGCGGGACGAGCGATCGAGCTCGCGGAATCGGCCTTCGGCGAGTCCTTCGAGGCTGCCTTTCTCTCTCGCCTGGAGCAAGTCCGGAGCAATGCGCGGGACTTCCGCCACGCCCGTGACGTCTATGCGGAGTTCGTCGCGCCGTATCTGGCGGGAGCGGCGGCCCCGAGGCGGTAGCCGCTGCCCGCGGCCTTTGCTATGCTCTCCCTGCCTGATGCCCGTCCCCGAGACAGACCGCCGGGCCCCGGGTCTTCCCGATAAGCTCGCGCCCCTTT
>JBOGJN010000036.1:0-26307 GCA_050745445.1 Thermoanaerobaculia bacterium | reverse complement strand
AGATTCCTCTGCGCTCGGAAAGGCTCCGCTCTTCACATCGCGGGTGAAGGCGCGCGCGGCCTCCGTGATCGCGGAGGCGAGGTCCGCGTAGCGGCGCACGAACTTGGGTCTCAGGTTCGGGGTGAGGCCCACAACGTCGTGGAAGACGAGCACCTGCCCGTCACAGAAGCGGCCCGCTCCGATGCCGATCGTGGGCACCGGCACCGCCTCAGTGATTTCGGCTGCGAGGCTTTCGGGCACGCACTCGAGCACGATCGCAAAGCACCCGGCGTTGGCCAGGGCCGCGGCATCCTCGAAGATCTCGCGGGCGGAGTCCTTTTCCCTTCCTTGCACTTTGAAACCTCCGAGCTTGCGGTAGGACTGGGGAGTCAAACCGACATGCCCCATGACGGGGATGTCGGCTGCGAGGATGGCTTCGACGGCCGGGAGGACGCGTCGTCCTCCTTCGAGCTTGACGGCCGCGCAGCCTCCCTCTGCCAGGAAGCGGCCCGCGTTGCCGACCGCCTGGCGGACATCCGCCTGGTAGGAGAGAAAGGGCATGTCTCCCACGACGAGCGCACGCCTCGAAGCGCCGGAGACCGCGCGGGCGTGCCGGATCATGGAGTCCATCGTTGCCGAGAGCGTGTTGGGCTGGCCGTAAACCGTCATTTCGACGGAGTCGCCCACGAGCAGGACATCGAGCCCGGCCGCGTCGAGCAGCGCCGCGGTCGGCGCGTCATAAGCCGTCATCATCGCGATCCGTTCGCGTCCCTTGGACGCGAGAAGATCTGGAACCGTGAGAGGGGGGATCTCCGAATGCGTCGTCATCGCGCGCTCCTTTCCTCTCGGTCGACGTCCCGCAGGGGTTCGGGGACTGCCCCGTCCCCGGCTGACTCCAGCCGGGATCGCCGCCGAAAAGGGCGTGGCTTGATTATAGATCCATCGCCCCTCCTACGTCCTTCCTCCTGCGTCCTACGTCCTTCTGGATGAGCCGCAAGGACGTGGGTGGTGGGACGTAGGACGTAGGGAGAGGCGCCAGTCCTTAAGAATGGGTTGCGGGGACGTAATACTGGACGCCCTTGCGGGCTTTCTGGATCTGCGTCACGAGATCTTCGAAGTCCGCCGTCCGGTTGACGAAATCAATCTCGTTGGTGTCCACGACCAGGAGCGGCGTCTCCTCGTAGTGGTAGAAGTAATAGTTGTAGGCTTCGATCAGCTGCGCGATGTACTCGGGCGTGATCCCCTTCTCAACCGAGCGCGACGCCTTCTTGATCCGCTTCATGCAGGTCTCGAGCGACCCTTGCAGGTAGATGACGAGATCCGGTTTCGGGACCGATTCCGCCAGCAGCGTGTAGAGGCGGTCATAGATCAGAAGCTCCGAGTCATCCAGGTTCAGACACGCAAAGATCTTGTCCTTCGGAAAGTGGTAGTCGGCAACGACCAGCATCGCGAAGAGGTCGATCTGCGCGATTTCGCGTTGCTGCTGGTAGCGCGAGAGCAGGAAGAAGAGCTGCGTCTGGAAGGCCGCTCCCGTCTTCTTCCTGTAGAAGTCGGGCAGAAACGGGTTGGCCACGTCCTCCAGAATCTTTGTGCCGTGGAAGCGTTTGGCGACCATCTCCACGAGCGACGTCTTGCCCACGCCAATGGGGCCGTCCACGGCCACATGCCGCAGTTTGACGTCGCCGCCCAATGGGATGGCCATCGCGCCGGATTTTAACCCGCGCCATCTTCTCGAGGCGCGAGCGTGCAGGGACGTGGAGCTCGATCGGAAGCTCGCAGGGCCGGCGGTAGGCCCGCCCCCGAACTTCCGGCGCATCGGCGCGCCTTCCGACATCGCCGGAATCCTTGAAAACTGAGAACTGAGAGCTGACAGCTACCTCACCACCACATCCGCGATCCCGAAGGCGGCGAGTGCTGCCGAAACAAAGCCATTGGCCGTGAAGAAGGCGGTGTTCAGGCGGGAGAGGTCACCGGGCTTGACGATCGCGTGCTGATAGAAGAGCCCGGCGGCGGTCGCAAGGATGCCGGCGGCAAAGAGCCAGCCGCCCCCCGAGAGCCGCCAGACGCCCAGGAGCATGGGAATCATGAGCCCGTGGAGGACCGCCGAGATCACCAGGGTCCGTGCGGCTCCGAAACGCGCGGGAAAGGAATTCAGGCCGACGGCGCGGTCATGGGCCTCGTCCGCGAGCGCATAGAGCATGTCGAACCCGGCCGTCCAGAAAAGCACCGCCAGGCCCAGGAGAATCGGCACCCAGCCGAAGGACCCGCGCACCGCGATCCAGGCGCCCAGCGGCGCAAGCGCCAGACAGAGACCCAGCGCCACGTGGGAGAGCCACGTGAAACGCTTTGTGTAGGCGTAGAAGAAGAGAAGCGCCAGAGCGGCCGGGGAAAGCAGAAACGTCAACCGGTTGAGGCTTGCCGCGGCGAAGAGAAATAGGGCGACCGAGGCCGCGAGAAAGACCCGGACGAAGGCGGCCGAGAGGGCGCCGGAGGGCAGGGCCCGGGAGGCCGTGCGGGGATTGGCGGCATCGATCTCCTGGTCGGCCAGCCGGTTGTGCGCCATCGCCGTGCTGCGCGCGCCCACCATGGCGAGCAGAATCTTGACGAGGGTCCAGAGGGCCGGCACGCCCCGAGCGGCCAGGACCGCTGACAGGAGCGCGAAGGGAAGCGCAAAGAGCGTGTGAGAGAACTTGATCATTTCGAGCGTCACCCGAAACGATCGGGCATAGGCCGCGAAGCCTCTCACCTCGGGATGGGTGCCTTGCCTTGCCCCGGCGCCTTTTTCCCCGGTTTCTTCGTCCGTCCCTGCCATCGGTAGTCCTCTCCCGGCAGCTCGAAGCCGAGCGCCCTCGCCGCCCGCACGCAATAAGCGTCCAGAAACCGCGCGACGGATGGTTCCGAGACGTAGAAGGCGGGAGAGGGAGGGGCGAGGATCGCCCCGGCCTGCGCCGCCCGCCTCATGTTCTCGATGTGGACGAGCGAGTAAGGAGACTCGCGGAAGACGAGGATCAAGGGCCTGCGCTCCTTTAACGTGACGTCCGCGGCGCGCTGGAGCAGATCGCGGGAGATGCCGTTGGCAATTGCGCCAAGCGTACCAGCGCTGCACGGGACGACGATCATGCCCGAAATGGCGTAAGAGCCGGAGGCGATCGGAGCGCCGACCGCGTCGTTTGGGTAGAGCACGATCTTTCGCGCTGCCCGGGGCGGGACTCGGAGCCGTGCGATCCAGTCTTTTCCCGAGGTGATCGCGGCGTCGAGCTCTCCGCGGGCGACCTCGAGAGCGGCCTCTGAAAAGACCAGGTGGAGAACGGCCAATCCTTGCGCGGGAAGGACGAGCTCGACAAAACGCTGCGCCAGCCTTGCTCCGGAGGCACCCGAGACGCCGACGATGATTTCCTGCCGCGTCATCGCGGCGGAGTGTATCCCCGCAACCGAGTGTAAAGACTTTCTCCAGGTGCCAAACCCTTTGCACAGGGCTCTAAGGGGTTGGCTCCCAAGCGCTTTGGCGAATCGCTCGACTCCGCGCCGCAGAATCTTTAGGCACTGGCATCGCTCTGGATCACTGGCTCTCTTTCGGGCAAGCCCCTTCTCTTGAGCAGTTAGGTGTTGGAGGCCATCTCGGCACGATCCTCGCTCTGCCCCGAGTCCGATGAAAGGAGGTGCCGATGGAGAACGCCTGATCGCAGGGACCCGATGAGGACAAGACGTAAACGCACAGATCAATTGAACAGATCAGGAGTCAACAATGAATTTTCGCATTCCTCGCTTCGCGATTCTCGCCACACTGGCGCTGCTCTGCGCGGTTGCCGCGCGCGCGGCCGATGACGGTTCGGTTCAGGCATCGACCTTGAGCAAGGTCAACATCAATCAGGCTTCGGCAGCGCAGCTGGTGAACCTGCCGCGCGTGGGGTCGAAGCTTGCCGAGCGCATCGTCGAATACCGCAAGACCCATGGTCCCTTCGGCAGGGTCGAAGAGCTCATGGAGGTCAAGGGCGTCGGGGAGAAGCTCTTTAAGCAGTTGAGGCCCTACCTCACGCTCTCGGGCTCGACGACACTCTCTTCCAAGATCTCCTCGAAGGGCACCCGCGGTGGACCCGTGGGCAAGAAGACCGCCTCCAACTCCGTCCCGGTGGGCAAGGGACGGTGAACACGCCGCCCGCCTGGAGCCGCGTCTGCGGCTCCGGGCCTCTCCTTCCAACCGCTGGCATCTCCGCATTGGAGGTCGTGACGGTCTTTGCGCTCTTGACGGCCCTCGTCGCCGTGGCCGCACCCGCCGTCGGGAACCTCGGGGCCGCAGTTTCGGCCCGCTCCGCAGCCGCTGAAGTGAGCGCCGCCTTCTTTCGGGCTCGGGCCTACTCGCTCTCGAGCGGCCGATATGTCGGCCTGAAGTTTCAGAAGAACGGTGACCGCCACGAGTGGGCGCTTTACCGCGACGGCAACGGCAATGGCATCCGGACCTTGGAGATTGCGAGTGGCGTGGATCGCTCGCTCGGCGTTTCCTACCCCTGGAGCCGCAACGACGTCCGGCCTGGAATCTTGACCGGAAGCCGGGTGCCCGATCCCGGCAGCCCCGGCCATTATCTGGATCGTCTCGATGACCCGATCCGGTTCGGGAATTCCGACATCTGCTCGTTTTCGCCGGTGGGCGAATCCAGTCCCGGCTCGGTCTATCTTTGGGACGGGCGCGACCGGATGGCGGTTGTGCGCGTCTTCGACCGGACGGCGAAGATTCGGGCGCTCTATTACCGGCGCGGACAGAAAGGGTGGACCCGATGACAAGCCTCGGAGAGCAGATGCACGGCGAAACCCTCTGGCCCCGCGAGGAGGAGCGCGCCGGGGCGCTCACGCAGGAGCAAGAAGTGATCTGCATCAAGGGTCCCGCCTTCTTCGAGCAACGGCCTTCCGCGCTTGAGCGCTTCAAGCGCCGCGTTCAAGAAATCGCTCGGGCGGCCGAGATTGGCGGCAGCAGCTCCCTGCCCGGGCCGCATGCGGGAGAGCAGACAGACAGGCGTCGTGGGCAGGTCCGCGCCAGGCAACAGCCGCGGACTCTCTGTCCGGAAACCCGCGATTCTGTTCCCTTCGGCCTGAAGCGGCGCGTCGCGGTCGGGCTCCCGGTTTTCGACGGCCGGGAGCGCCGCGGTCCCGCGAACCCGAATCGTTCTCTCCGGGACGACTGGCAGCTTCAGCAGATTCGCCGGGCGATCCGGCAGACGGCGCTGGATCTGTTGGCCGAGATGCTGGACATTGATGCCGGCTTCCAGGAGGCCCTCACGCGGGGCGTGAAACGTGAAACGTAAAACGTAAAACGGCCCGCAGACCTAATCTTCTTGGGTTCGATCTCCATGTTTCCCGTTTCCCATTTCCCATTTTCCGTCCCCGAACACCATGTCTTCGGGCAATGACGGCTCCTTTTGCCGCTTCAGGGCGTAGAGCTTCGCGTAGGAGTAGGGGATGGCGGAGGCGAAATCGAGGCCGAGCGCTGTGACGGTTCGGCGGATTGCCGGAGGATCGCCCTCGACCTCAACGAAGTTGCCGATGGGCGTCTGATCGAGAGCCACGAGGCAGCCGAGAAGTTCCCACTCCTCCCGCCTCTTCTCGTAGTGGAAGCGGCGCTCGAGGCCCAAACCTTGCAGGATCGCTTCTGTCTCTGCAGCGTCAGAGACCCTGACCTCCCGCTCTTGCCTCACCTTGACGCCATTGCGGAAGCGAGCCGGGCCCTTGAAGGTCAGGAGTGTCTCCTCGCCGGCGCGGCGCAGCCGCAACGTGCACCCCTTGCCCGAGAGGCGACCCTCCGGATTGTCGAAGAGGTCGTTGGATTCGAAATGGAGAGGCGCACGCTGCAGGCCGCCTCTCTCGCGCAGCCTCTCGAGAACCGTTTCGAGGTCCTCGCAGGGCAGTTTGAGCTCGATCTCCTCGTGCCCGAGGGTCTCCCGGGCGCCTCCGGAGGTCACGGCAGCAGCCTGCGGGCGATCTCCTGCGCTTTCCTTCCGTCCACCCGCCCCCGGTGCCGGGCCATCAACTCCTTCATCAGCGGACCGACGTCCTTGCCGCCCGAGAGCCCCTTCTCTTCGACGATGCGGCGGACTTCTCGCTCCGTTTCCTCCTCTGAGAGGGCCTGTGGCAGATACGCCTCGAGCACCTCGAGCTCTTCTTTCTCCGCGGCGACCAGGTCTGCCCGGCCTCCCCGTTCGTAGAGCTCGATCGCCTCCTTGCGCTGTTTGACTGCCCGGCGGATCGCGGTCTCGATTTCTTCCTCGGTCAGATCACGCTTGGACTGGATCTTTTCGTTTCTGAGCGCAGCCAGTAGAAGTCTCAGCGTCGCGACCCGCCGCTTCTCTCCGGCCTTCAGCGCCGTCTTCAAGTCCGACTCGATGCGGGCGACCATGGGGGGGAGGCTATCACCCGCCGAGCGGCGTGAGCCGTGAGCCGTGAGCCGGACCAGTCCTTTCGGCTAACGGCTGACGGCTTACGGCTTACGACTAACGAGATCTCGCTGTAGCCTGTCCTCATGCGTCGTGTTCTCGTCGGAACGGCCGGGCACATCGACCACGGCAAGACCGCGCTCGTGAAGGCGTTGACGGGGATCGACGCCGACCGCCTTCCGGAGGAGAAGCGGCGCGGCATCACGATCGATCTCGGGTTCGCGCATGCCGAGTGGGAGGGGGTTCGCGTCTCCTTCGTGGACGTGCCCGGCCACGAGCGCTTCGTGCGCAACATGCTGGCTGGCGCCGGGGGCATCCAGGGTGTTCTTCTGGTCGTGGCGGCCGATGAGTCGGTCATGCCGCAGACACGCGAGCACTTCGAGATCGTGAGATTGCTCGGAATCGAGAGGGGTGTTGTCGCGGTCACCAAGACCGACCGGGTTGCGGCGGACCTGATCGAGGTGACAGTCTCGGATGTCCGGGACTTGACGCGCGGCTCCTTCCTGGAGGAAGCGCCGATCGTGCCGGTTTCCTCACAGACGGGCCAGGGCCTCGAGCGTCTGAAGGAAGCCCTCTGCGCGTTGGCGGCCGTGGAGGAGGCCTCCGAAGCCGAGGGTCGGGGCGTGCGGCTGCCGATCGACCGCGCTTTTTCGATTTCCGGCTTTGGTCCGGTCGTGACCGGGAGCCTGGTCTCGGGGGCCATCTCGCGCGATCAGAAGCTGGAGCTTCTTCCCGCGCGCACGCCTGTCCGTGTGCGCCGTCTGGAAGTCCATGGGCAGGAGACCGCACAGGCCCGGGCGGGAGAGCGAGTGAGCGCGAACCTCGCGGGCGTCGAACTTTCGGACTTGCGGCGCGGTCTGATGCTTGCGACACCCGGGGCGTTTGCGACGAGCGCTCTTTTGACTGCGCGGATTGAACTGCTTTCCGGGGCGCGGGCTGTCAAGTCCGGGGATCGCCTCTCGTTTCACCACTTCTCCGCCCAGACTCGCGCCCGGCTCCGCCTTCTGGATGCCGAGACGCTCCTGCCGGGCCGGACCGCGCGGGCGCAGTTGCGGCTGGAGGAGGCCGTGGCCGCCGCTCCGGCGGACCGGTTCGTCCTGCGGCGCCTCTCTCCGGTGGAAACAGTCGGAGGAGGCACCGTGCTCGATCCGCTGGCGGCTGCTTTCTCCCGGCGGACCATCGGCGAGGCGCGGGTCACGCTGGACAGGTTGGAGGGGCCGCTCTCCGAGAAACTGCTTCTCTGGATCGAACAAGGGAGAGAGGCGGGAGCCGGCGAGGAAGCGCTTGCCGCTCGCGGGGGCGTGGGCCGTGCCGAGCTTCGCGCTGCGCTTTCCGAAGCGATCGCGTCCGGCCGGGTGCTTCCGCTGCGCCGCGGGCCCGACCGCTTCGTGGCGCGTGAGGTTCTCGAAAGGCTCGCCGATCGAGCCTTGCAGGAGATCCGCCAATACTTGGCCGGCACAAGCGGCGCGGTGGGGATCCCCCGGGGCACGCTTCTGACCAGACTCCTGCCGGGAGAAGATCCGCGCTGGGCGGAAGCGGTCGAGGCCGCCCTTGTCGCCCGCGGCGTGTTTGCCGTGGTCGGGCAAGAGGCGCGGCCTCTCGGGCGCGAAGACCTTGCGGGAAGAGAGCGCGAACTCTCGGAGCGGATCGCGGAAGCCTTTCGACGTCGCGGGCTCGACCCCCCTTCTGTTCTGGAAATCGCGCGGGAAGTCGGGCACAAGCCCAAGGTCGTGGAAGGGCTTGCGGGTTACCTGACCAAGAAAGGCTCTCTCCTGCGCCTGCCGGGGGGCTGGCTCGTGGCGCGGGAAGCCGTTGAGCAGGTGATCGCCCGGCTGCGCGACTGCGGCCGTCCATCGCTCGGTGTCGGTGAGTTCAAGCAGATGTTTGGCTTGACGCGCCGGTTGGCGATCCCGTTGCTCGAGTATCTCGACGCGGCCAGGGTGACCCGCCGCGTCGGAGACAGGCGAGAGATCCTTCCATTGGAGAGACCGCGCTAGCTAGGGAACGGTGAGGGTCTTTCGCAGGTTGGCGATCTGTTTGATCTCCGTCGAGTAGCCCAGCTGACCGCTCAAGGAGAGGTCGTTCCAGGAGTCCACGGCCTGGCCCTTGACCTGAGCCGGACGCAGCTGCCAGGAGGAAAGCGACCGGCGCATGTAGGCGATCAAGATGGGATCGCTGACTTGAATCGGAATCGACTTCTCGACCCGGCCCAGGGCATTCACCTTGATCCAGAAACGGCACGAGAAGGGGCCCTTGTAGGAGTCGGCGTCCCACTTCGTTTTCTTGGGGTTTGGTGGCATATCCACCTGTTCGATGGGGACCGTCCCGTCGGATGGAGGCGAAACCTTGAGACTCTCGTACCAGCCTGTGTCCGATCCCCACTGAAAGGGAACCGGGATGGACGTGGCGGGAGTCACGGGCGTCATGTTCATCTGTTCGATCCTCGGGGCGCGGATCAGAACCTGGAGATCGAGCCGAAAACTCGCCCACGTCTCCACGACTTGCCCGCTCTTGCGTGCCGGATCAAAGACCCAACGGTCCAGAGACCTCTTCGAGTCGGCAGCGAGCGAGGGGATCGGGTCGCGCACACGACGGGATTGTGCGACACGCCCGGCGACATCCACGCGCATTGCGGCAAAGAAGGGGGCGGAGACCGCGAGCTCCGCAAACGGCAGTTTCGCCGGCGGCGTGGCGGGCACGTCGGCCGCGAGGCCAAACGGGTTCTCGGCAGGAAGACGGGAAATCGAGATCAGGGGCGGATCCGTCAGCCGCAGCGGAGGCGCTCCCAGGGCAACGGGCGGCGCCGTGGGAACCGCAGCGGGGACAGCCGATTGGCGCCCGGAGACGGTGCAAGGCAAGATCGCGCCAAGAACGGCCAGGGCGTAGCCAACTCGGGAGCGCCGGTTCATGAGTTGACGCAAAGTATAGCGAAGTGGCTTCCCGCTCTACTTGGCCGAAAGCCAGTCTCGGCCCGATCCGACCTCTACCGCCAGACGCACGGACAGGCTCGCGGCTCCCTCCATGACCTCCGCAACGAGCCGGCGAGCACGCTCGACCTCGGCCTCGGGAGCTTCGAGCACCAGTTCGTCGTGCACCTGGAGCAGAAGTCTCGTCGAGAGGCCGTTGTGCCGCAGCGCCCGGTCGAGCTCCACCATCGCCAGCTTGATGATGTCAGCCGCCGACCCCTGAAAGGGAGCGTTGACGGCCATCCGCTCGGCATTGGCCCGGACACCGGGATTGGAAGCCTGGATGTCGGGGATCGGGCGAACGCGCCCAAAGAGCGTCTCCACCTCTCCGGTCTTGCGCGCCCGCTCGAGGATGGCTTCGAGGCAGCCGCGCACGGAGGGAAATTGATTGAAGTAAGCGTCGATGAAGGTCTTCGCCTCGCCGGTTGAGACCTGGAGGTCCTTCGCCAACGAGAAGGCGCCCATTCCGTAGAGCAGACCGAAGTTGATCCGTTTGGCGGCCGTGCGCATCTCCTGCGTCACCAGATCCGCGGACACGCCGAAGACCCTCGCCGCCGTGGCCCTGTGAATGTCTTCTCCCCGTTCGAACGCCTCTCGCAGCGCGGCGTCTCCCGAAAGGTGAGCCAGGATCCGGAGCTCGATCTGCGAGTAGTCGGCGACAACCAGACGCGTTCCGGCCGGCGCCACAAAGGCCCGGCGAATCTCTTTGCCCGCCGCGGTGCGGATCGGGATGTTCTGAAGGTTCGGATCCGAAGAGGACAGTCGGCCGGTCGCGGCGACCGTCTGGCGAAAGGAGGAGTGAACACGCCCCTGAGCGTCGGCGAGCGCCGGCAGTGCGTCCACATACGTGCCCTTCAATTTCGTGATCTCCCGGTACTCGAGCACGAGCCGCGGCAGCGGGAGCCCCCTCTCGGCCAGCTCGGTCAAGACCTCGACACCCGTGGAAGAGGATTTTGTCTTGCTCGTCTTCTTCAGAACGGGGTAGCCCAGTTTCTCAAAGAGGATCTGCCCGAGCCTGAGCGGAGAGTTGATGTTGAATTCTTCCCCCGCCTCGGCCCAGATCTTCTCCTCTAAGGCGCGCAACTCCTTCTCCATGCGGGCGGAGATCTCTTTGAGCAACGGGACATCGATCGCGATGCCAGCCAGTTCCATGCGCGCCAGAACCGGGGTCAGGGGGCGCTCGATCTCGCGGTAGACCTTTTCGAGAGCCGGCCGCGCCGCGAGCTCCTCTTTCAGTCGCCCTGCCAGCGCGACGGATCCGGCTGCCCTCTCGGCGAGCCACCGGTCCACGGTGTCCATCGCGTACGCGTCGGGAAGAGAGCCCGCCGCGACGCCGGCCTCCTTGTCGGTCACGGCCCGCTGCCCCAGACGCTGGAAGGCCATCGCTTCGAAGTCCGTGCTGGCGACGCCGGGCGCCAGCACATACTGGACGAGACCGACGTCAAAGACATCGCCGGCCACGGCCTTCCCGGCCCGGGCCAGGAGGGCATCGAGCGGCTTGGCATCCGCCATGGCGATCGGATGCCCCGGTCGATCGACCCGGCCCCAGCGCTCGAGGATTCGGGAAAACGGCTCCTCGGCGATCTCGACGCTTGTCCCATCCGAGAGGGCGAGGAGAACGTCCTCACCGCGGGCAAGAAGCGTCACGCCGAGCCGCCCCGACTCCGCCAGCGTGAACGCGGTCCCGGCGGGTAGTCGCCGAGAGACGACCGCGGGGGCCTTCGCCTCCCCTTCGAGCTCCTGCGCCAGCGAATGGAACTCGAGCTCCACGAAGAGTTCCGCCAGCTTCTGTTCATCGGGCGGGCCGCGGCGTAGCGTCTTTCGATCGAAGGGGATCGGCAGATCCGTGACGATCTCGACTAACCGGCGCGAAAGCAGGGCGTCCTCGCGGTGCTCGCGCAGACTTTCGCCCGCCTTGCCTGGAATCTCCTCCGCTTTCGCGAGCAGGTTCGAAAGATCTCCGTATTGTGCGATCCATTTCTTCGCCGTGACCTCTCCCACGCGCGGCACGCCCGGCACGTTGTCGGAGCTATCCCCCATCAGCGCGAGCACGTCGGCAACCTGACGCGGCGGCACGCCAAAGAACTCGCGAACGCCTTCCTCGTCCAGGAAGCGCTCGCGTCCCGTGTGGAAGACCCGGATGTGGGGCCCGACGAGCTGGAGCATGTCCTTGTCCGCGGTGACGATGACTGCCTCGAGTCCTGCCGCGACAGCCTTCTTGGCGATCGTGCCGATCACGTCATCGGCTTCGTAGCCGGGCATCTCCAGAACCGGGATCCGGTAGGCCTCACAGACGCGGCGAATCTCCGGGATCTGGGCCGCGAGGTCCTCCGGCATCGCTGGGCGGTTGGCCTTGTAGTCGGCGAACGCTTCATGGCGCACGGTCTTCTCGGCGCGGTCGAAAGCGGCCGCGATGTAGTCCGGGCTGTGCTCGCGTAGCGTCTTTCGAAGCATCGTGACGAAACCGTAGACGGCGTTGGTGGGGCGGCCGGTGGAGGTCGAAAGCCTCTGGATCGCGTGATAGGCGCGGTGGATGTTCGACATGGCGTCGATCAGGTAGAGCGTCGAGGGGGTTTCGGGCATCGGTGCGGATTCTAAGACCGGCTCCGCGTGGGGGCGGGAAACGGTTGAAACACACGCCAGAACTGATCGGTGAGCGGCGGCCGAAAAGGGTTCCGGGAAAGCCTTCGCTAGACAGCTGCCGCGTTGGAAGGAGGTTGTGCTGGGGAGAGTTGCAGCAAAAAAAACGCGCGACCCGTTTTCGGTGTCGCGCGATTGAACAAAATTCAGTCTAGCAAAGTGTCACGCCTCTGTCAAGAGAAATCTCTTCGTCGGGCGTTGACCGCGCAAGAGACTGACCGGAGAACCACTTGTTGGTTCCCGCGAGTGAGAGGGTGGAGGCCTCAGAAGTGCTTGCGCACGGCGGTCAGCACGTCCGCGCGCGACTGCAGCGCTTGCTCTCGCAGATCCGCCGTCTCGCGCTGCATGTCGGCCACGAAGGCCGGGTCGCCGGCGCCCGCAAGGTTGATCCCGACGTTCAAGAGCGCGCCCTCGGCTGCCGCTTCGAGCAGGAGCGCCGCGGCTCCCGCGTCGGAAGCCGCGTTCGGGTTCCCCTTTTCGGCCAGCTCCGGCAGCAGCGAAAGAAGTCGCGCCGCCGCGCGGGCTGTGTGCATCGGGATCTCTGCCGCCCGGCGATTGGCGGCGGCGATCTGTCTGCCGCGTTCGGCTTTCTGCTCCTCCGTCTCCTTCGGGAGACGTCTGGCCTCGAGCACCCGCTCATAGGCCTCGGAGTCCTCGCGGGCCAGATCCAGAAACTCTCTCCGGGCGGCCGCCGCCGCCCGGGCGATGGGGCGCACGGCCGCGTGCGAGGCAGCGTACTTCTCTTTCGAGAGCGTGAGCGCTGTGACCATTTCGGCAAGACCCGCGCCCATCGCCCCAGCCACCGCGGCCGCCGTTCCACCTCCCGGCGTCGGCGCTTCCGAAGCGAGGGCCGAGAGAAACTCCTCTAGCGACAGACGGGAGAAGCCGTGATCCGTTCGATTGCGACTCATGCCGCTCCCAGTTTAGCGGCCCAGGCGGTTAGAACTCTTGCTGATTGTGCTTGCCGCAGAAATTCCACTGACCGATCTTGTTATCGAATTCGACACAGAAGGTAAATTTGTGCGGATTCTCCAACGAATCGAAATACTCGCAAAAACCATCAAAGGAGAGCACAGCCTTGCCCGAGCGGGCCTCGTCTAAGAGTGTCATGTGTTCCGGCTTGAGTGCTACCGTCAGGTCAACAAAGCCACCGCGTCCTATGGTCGTGGTCCCACCTGCCGGTACTTCGGATCTGTCGAGTTTGTCAGGGACGGGCGTTCCCAACGGTCTGACGTAGAACCACCCGGAGGTTTTGACGCGGAACGCGGGCGCCTCACCGGAGTTTCTCAACCGCAGCCTGATGATCCCGAGCGTCTCTGCCCGAAAAGGTGATGCCACGACGCCTTCCGCAACAACCCACGGGCGGTCAGAAGTGGTTCGAGCCGTCTCAGGCGGGAGCGCGCTCAGACGATTCAAACTCCGTGAGCCAAAGAACACGACAAGCGCAAGAACCAGAAGAGTCAACGCTGCACGATCGGCGATTGAGGCCGAACTCGTCCAGTGAGAGCTCCATGCGATGTCCAGCAAGAGGCCCGTCAGAATCAGCCATGCAGCCACGATTGCGGCAAGCACACGAAATCCGACTTTGTCGGCGATCCAGAGGAGCAAAGCGAGCAAGCCGAATGCGTACGCTTCGATTGATGACCGTTCGAGTTGCGCCACTGCCAAGACCTATCAGTGGGAGAAGCCCGTTAAGCGGGTCCGCCACGAACCAGACGACCGCCCGCGACGACGGCGGCCACGAGATTCACGCCCCAATGATAGATGAGGTGCCTGTCGTCGGGGGCGTCGAGCAAAACGATGTCGGCGCGTTTTCCCACCTCCAGCGACCCGATCTCGGAGGCGAGTCCGAGCGAAGCGGCGGCGTTTAAGGTCATGCCGGTCAAGACTTCCTCGGCGGTCAGGTTGGAGTCGAGACAGGCGTGCGCCGCGGCCGCCGCGAGCGACTCTGTGTAGCAGGTGCCGGGGTTCGAATCGGACGCGACAGCGACCGGCACTCCTGCTTCGATCAGAGCGCGGGCGGGTGCCGGGCGACTCCGCATCCACCAGGCCGTGCCGGGCAGGATCACGGCCACCGTGCCGGAGCCGGCCAGGGCCGCGATCTCTTTTTTCCCGATGTGAAGCAAGTGGTCGGCCGAATCGGCGCGAAGCTCTGCGGCGAGAAGCGCCCCTCCGGACCGTGTGAGCTCGTCGGCGTGAATGCGCAGGCCGAGGCCGTTTTCTCGCGCCGCGGAAAGGATCGTGCGTGATTCTTCGACCGTGAAGACCCCCTCCTCGCAGAAGACGTCGCAGAAACGGGCGAGACCCTCCCGGGCGCACCGGGGCACGAGCTCCTCGGCCACGATCCGGACCCACTCCTGCCGCCTGTCTCGGAACTCCGGCGGGAGCTCGTGCGCCGCGAGCAGCGTAGGGGCCAAACGCGGCATTCCCTCCTCGCCGGAGAGGGAGGCGAGCAGCTGGAGCGACCGGATCTCCTCTTGGACGGTCAATCCGTAGCCTGACTTGGCTTCGAGAGTCGTCGTTCCGTGGGACAGCATGCGGGCCAGGCGCCTCGAGACAACGTCGCGCAGCTCTGCGCTGTTTGTGGCGCGCGTGGCGCGCACCGTCGCGAGAATCCCGCCCCCCTCCGCGGCGATCGAATCGTAGCGCTCACCCGCCAGGCGCCGTCCAATCTCCTCTGCACGGTCTCCCGCCCAGACCGGATGCGTGTGCGCGTCTACAAAACCCGGGAGGATCGTCTGGCCGGAGGCGTCGAGCGAGACGTCGGTGCCGCGACCGGCGTAGTCGCGTGTGTAATCCTTCTCCGTCCCGACGAAGACCAGTCGGCCCCCTTCGGTTCGGATGGAGGCATGTCGCAGCCGCAGGATCTCCCCCTGCCGGCGCCCTTGCCGCGCGGTCGCTCCAAGCGGTGTGGCCAGGCAGGCGGCGTTACGGATTTCGAGGGAGAGAGAATTCAAATTCGAATTTCGAAATTCGAATTTCGAAATTTATCCCGTTTCGCCCTTTTCCGTCTTTCGGGTCAGGTATGAGAGCGGCCTGTCCTTCTCGTCCTCTTCCCGGTCGAATTCAAGAATCTGGCCAAACAGCTCGAGCATCTTCTGGAGCTGGAGCCGGAAGTTGGCCCGCTGGATCTTCAGCTCCTGAATCGCCTTTTCGATCTCGACCGAGCGCTGGAGGGCGTTGTGGGTGAGCCGCTCCGCCGAGCCCTGCGCCTCCCGGACGATCAGATCGGCCTGCTTGTGGGCGGTGGAGCGGATGTCCTCGGAGGCGCGTTGGGCGGTCAGCAGCGTCTCCTTCAGGATCCGTTCGCGCTCCCGGTGTTCGGCGTTTTCTTCCTCCAGCCTTCGCACGCGCGTCTCGAGCTCCGTGTTCGCGCGCACGAGCTCCTCCATTTCTTCGGCGACCAGAGCGAGAAAGGACTCGACTTCGACCGGGTCGATTCCCTTCCATTTTCGCGAGAACTCGTGTTTCTGGATCTCGAGCGGTGTCACACGGGGCATGGCCTACCTCCTAGTGCCGTTCCAACCTATTGGTCCAAATGTGAGATCGGAAAGCGGCCAACCGGGCTGTTCCCGTACCGCTTCCTTTTTCGGTTCATACATTCCACAGCCGTTCGGCGTAGAAAGTTGGAACGGCACTAGAGCGCCCTGGCCGGCATCAAAAGCAGACGCGACAGGAAGCTCTTCAAGAAAAAGATCAAAAGAATGACGACGATCGGCGAAAAATCGATCCCGCCGGTGCGGCCGGGAGGAAGGATCCGCCGAAAAGGGCGCAGAATCGGTTCCGTGGACCGGTAGAGAAACTGCACGATGGGATTGCGCGGATCCGGGTTGACCCAGGAGACCACCGCCGCAACAATGACGAGCCACTTGATGATCTCGAGGATCGCAAACAACAGGTCGAGGCCGGCGCCCAGAAGGGATCCCCCGAGACTCACGCGGCCTCCCGGGGACCGAAAAGCGCCGTCCCGATGCGCACCTGTGTGGCGCCCTCCTCAACTGCGACTTCAAAGTCATGACTCATTCCCATCGAGATCTCGGGAAACGGTCTGCCGAATCGGTCCGAAAGCCGCTCGCGGATCTGTCGCAGTTGCCGGAAGTAGGGGCGCGCGGCCTGGGGGTCGGCCGTCAGCGGGGGGACCGCCATCACACCGCGCACATCGAGATGGGGAAAGGCGAGGGTGGCCGCGGCAAATCCTTCGGCCCCCCCGGCCCCGGCGCCGGACTTGGAGGCCTCACCCGCGAGGTTGAACTCGAGCAGGACGGGCAGGCTCCGGCCCTCCGCCGCGAGCAGGGTGTTCAGGCGCGTGGCAAGTCTTTCCCGATCTAGGCTTTCCACCACTGCGAAGTATTGTAACGCCGGCTTCACCTTGTTGGTCTGGAGAGGGCCGATCAGCCGCCACTCGAGTCCCGGAAACTCTCCCCGAAGAGCCTCGATCTTGGCCGCGCCTTCCGCCACACGGTTTTCGCCCAGCCGGGTGATCCCTGCGTGGACCGCGTTGCGGATGGTCTCGACCGTATGCGTCTTGGTCACGGCCAATATCGCCACCTCGGCCGGGTCGCGTCCGGCGCGTTCCGACGCGCGTGCGATCGAGGCGAGGATTCGCTCGCGGCGCTCTCCGATCTCCTGGCTCGAGAGAGGCGTCACGGTCCGGCCTCGGACCGCTCGCTCGAGTCCGCTCCCAGGTTGGCGAGGCGGTCGGCCTTGCAGTTCTTCTCGCGAGGGATGTGGACGATCGAGAAACGGTGGAACCGCTTGGCCCGCGTGAACGCCTCGACGAACAGCGGCTTCAAGTGCGGGGCCTTGACCTTGTAGCGGCCCGAAAGTTGCTCGACCAACAAGAGGCTGTCCGATCGGATTTCAATCTCGCGAGCTCCGCGCTCTTGCGCGCGCCGCAGCGCGAGCAGCAAGGCCCGGTACTCGGCCACGTTGTTTGTTGTCTTCCCGAGCGCTTCGAAGTGCTCCTCCGCGGGATGACCGGTCTCCGCTTCCACGTAGACGCCCGCGCCGGCCGGGCCGGGATTGCCTCGGGCTGCTCCATCAATGGAGGCACGAAAACGCATGGGGCGTTAAACCTAAAACGTAAAACGTGAAAAGTAGAAGAGTGTATTCATCGGGAAATCGCTTTACGCTTGACGTTTTACGTTTTACGAGCTCTGATGGTCGTAGTACAAAATCCTCTTACAGCTGTCACAGTAGACGAGTTCGCCTCCGGCCTTCAGGATCTGAAGGGCGGCCGGACGGATCTTCACGTGGCAGGCGGAGCAGGACTTGTCCGCGACCCGAGCGACGGCCAGACCACCCTTCTTTTCGAGCAGGCGGTGGAACTCGGCCCGCTCCCGCGGTGCGATTGAGGCGTCCAGGTTCCGGATCTCCTCCTCCGCGGCGGCGAGCTCCTGGTTGATCGCCTGTTGCGCGGCGCGCCAGTCCTTGAGCTTCTCCTCGTGCTCCTCCGTCTCGCGTGGCAGCTTCTCTTCGCGGGCCGAGAGGTCTTTCCGCCCCGACTCGATCTCCTCCTCGAGCGAGAGCACCCGGTCCTCGGTCACGCGCACGAGCTTCTCGACACCGTCGATCTCGTTCAAGACGGCGGAGTATTCCCGGCTCGATTGCACGTTGCGCAGCTGTCCCTGGTACTTCTTGAGTTTCTCCCTGTGGTCGGCAAGCTCCGCTTCCGCGCTCCGCAGCTCCGCCTGCGCCGCGGCGAGCCGCTGCCGGATCCGTCCGACCGCTTCCACCTTCTCCTGGTAGTCGCGGTCCACTTCGACCAGCTCCTCGGGGATCGTGTCGCGCTGCTTCTGGCGGGACTGAACGAAACGGATGCGGTCCTGGAGTCGAAAGAGCTGGTCCAGAACCCCGCTCAACGGGTTGCTCCATGCAACAAAAAGGGTGTCCCGGTCAGAGGACACCCTTTGAAAAGCCGTTTGCTTGTTCTCGTCGGTCCCTGCTCGTTCCCCTCAAGCTCCCCGCACCCCTCTGTCCCTCCTCTGGTGGGTCCACTCGGATTCGAACCGAGGTCTGACCGGTTATGAGCCGGTGGCTCTAGACCGCTGAGCTATGGACCCCGCTGGCGGCGTCCCGGCGCCAATATAGCAAAGTACCGGAGGAATTCTCACCGAATCGTCTCGAGGAAGGGCTTGAGCTTCTTGGCTCTTGAGGGATGCCGGAGCTTGCGCAGGGCCTTCGATTCGATCTGGCGGATCCGCTCCCGCGTGACGTTGAAGGAGCGCCCGACCTCCTCCAGCGTGTGCTCCGAGCCGTCGCCGACACCGAAGCGCATCTTCAGGACCTGCTCCTCGCGCGGCGTCAAGGATTTCAAGACCCGGCGTGTCTGATCCTGGAGGTTCGAGACCAGGACGGAGTCGATCGGTGACAGCACACCGCGGTCCTCGATGAAGTCGCCCAGATGCGAGTCTTCCTCTTCGCCGATGGGCGTCTCGAGCGAGATCGGCTCCTGGGCGATCTTCATGATCTTGCGCACCTTGGAGACGGGCATGTCCATGCGTTTGGCGATCTCCTCGGCGTTTGGCTCGCGCCCGAACTCCTGCACGAGCGAACGGGAGGTGCGCGTCAGCTTGTTGATCGTCTCGATCATGTGGACCGGGATGCGGATGGTCCGCGCCTGATCCGCGATGGCCCGTGTGATGGCCTGGCGGATCCACCAGGTCGCGTAGGTCGAGAATTTGTATCCGCGACGGTGCTCGAACTTCTCGACTGCCTTCATCAGGCCGATATTGCCTTCCTGGATCAGGTCGAGAAACTGAAGCCCGCGGTTGGTGTACTTCTTGGCAATCGAGACGACCAGACGCAGGTTCGCGACGATCAGCTCGTGCTTGGCTTGATCGGCCTCCTCTTCCCCTTCCCGGACCTGACGCAGCGTCTTCTTGACGTCTTCGTGCGTGACTCCGAACTTCTGCTCGTGTTCCCGAAGCGTCCTGCGGTACTTGGCCATGCGGCGTTTGTAGAAGTCGGCGCGCGTCGAATTCTTCTCCTTCTTGAGCGTCGCCGTGTCCTGACGGATCGCGGACTCGGGAGCCGCCATCTGCCGGTCGATGTCCTTGAGGATTCCGATGACGCGGTTCAAGACGGCCGGCGTGAAGTCCGCGGCGCGAATCAGCCGCGCCATCTCGGCGATCTTGCGGTCGATCGAGGTTTCGATGCGGGCGAGCGCCTTGGTTCCCTTCCGGATCGTCCGCGCCTTGAACTTCATCCGCTTGATGTCTTTGTCCAGCGTCGCGATCTTCTTGAAGGTCGAGAGCACGCCTTCGATCCGCCGGGAGGCGCGATCGTCCAGATCCTCTTCGTCTTCGGAGGCGTTGACGAGCTCATTGACCATGCGCGTATCGCGCCCCGCGTTCTCGAGAAGCTTCAGAATCTCCTCGAGCACGATCGGGTTGTTGGCGAGAGCCTGGTAGATTTTCGCCTCGCCCTGCTCGATGCGCTTGGCGATCCGGACCTCTCCCTCGCGATCGAGCAACTTGACCGTGCCCATCTCCCGCAGGTACATGCGGACGGGGTCGTTGGTCTTCTCCACCGCCTCGCGTGCCTCCTCGGCGGATTCCGCGTCGAGGGCGGCGCGCTTTCGGGCGGCCCGGTCAGGGTCGGTGACGATTTCGATCCCGAGATCGAAGAATCGCGTGTAGACCTCTTCCAGCTCGGGGGGGGCGGCGGTCACTTCGTCAGAGAGAATCGTCTGGATCTCTTCGTAGAGCAGGTAGCCCTTCTCCTTGCCTGCCTTGAAAAGCAGCTGGACCTCCGGGTACTTTTCCTCAATCACCAAGCTCTTTTCCTTTCCCTCGCGTTCCTCGTGACGCCCCCCGTCCGATAGCCACACTCTCTTTGGCTAATGACTCCTTTCGGCGAGCCAGTTCCTTCGCTAAATCTTTGTCACCGGCCGACTCGGCTCTCTCGATCTCCCGCTGAAGACGTTCGCTTTCGCGCTTGAGGTGTTTCTTCTCAAGCTCTTGGAGGAGCCGTTCTACCCCTTGGGAGCTGGCCGGGGGCTGTTCTTCCAGGGCGATTTTGGACAACAGTGATCGTTCTGCCTCAGTAAGGTCGGCGATTTGGCCTTGAAAATCAACAGCTTCCGACGCCTTGCCGCTTTCCCGGAGGACCTTGACCAGCCGCTGGGACAGCGGATGGGTCAGGTCATGGTCTTTCAAGGTTCCTAGAATCAAAGACTTATGTTCCGCCTGAGACATGAGAACCTGCAGGATTCGCCGCTCGGCGGCTGGGATATCCCCTTTGGTTAACACGTCTGCATTCCCTGGCGTTCCCGGCCCTTTCTGAGGTGATCCGGCCCTGGGTCGGGTAGCCTTTGGCTCGATTCGGTCCAAGAGAACCTCCGTTGGCATGGCGACTCGGGCGGCCAGGCGGCGGCACTCCTCATGGCGCACGCGGGCGTCCGGGATCTCCCTGACGATGTCGAGGACTGTCCTGATGCGCTCTCCTTTCTGAGTCGAGGAGAGGTCGGAGGCGTTCGGCTGCACATCCTCCAGAAGCCACGTCAGATAGTCGGGAGCCTCTTCGATTCGCGCGGAAAGGCGCGAGACCCCTTCCTCCCGCAGCACGTCGTACGGGTCCAGGCCGTCTGGCAGACGCGCGACGCGAGCCTCGAAGCCGCTCGAAAGCAACAGAGCGAGCGCTCCATGGGTCGCCGCACGGCCGGCCGCGTCGCCGTCGTAGCAGAGCGTCACGCGGGGAGAGAGGCGCCGCAGTTTCTCCGCTTGCTCGGGCGTCAACGCCGTGCCCATCGAGGCCACGGTCTCCTCCAGACCCGCGGAGAGCAGAGCGAGGTGGTCGAAGTAGCCTTCGACCAGGACGACGCGTTCGCGCCGGCGGATGGCTTCGCGCGCCTCCGACAAGCCGTAGAGGAGCCGTTTCTTGACGAAGAGCGGCGATTCGGGCGAGTTCAGGTACTTGGGCTCTCCGCCGGGCGAAAGCGTGCGCCCGCCAAACCCGACGGGCCGTCCGCGGTCGTCCCGCACGACAAAGATCAGCCGGTCGCGGAATCGGTCGTAGGAGCCCTTTGCCTCCGCTCGGGGCTGGAGGAGCCCCGCCTCGATGAGCAGACTCTCGGGAAAGGCGGGCGAAAGCGCCCGCGAGAGGGAATCCCAGGAATCGGGCGCGTGTCCGAGGCCAAGCCGGTGCGAGAGCCCGTCGGGCACGCCCCGCTCTTTCAGATAGGCCGCGGCGCGGCTGCCAGGCTTCGCGAGCTCCGCGGCATAGAAGCGCTGTGCCGCGGCGAGCGCCTCGAGCAGCTTGTCCCGGTGATCGTCGCGCGGGCCTCGGGAGGCGCGCCTCGGAATCGCGACACCGAAGCGCGCGGCGAGAGATTCGACGGCTTCGGGAAAGTCGAGACGGTCCATCTGCCGCACGAAGTGGATGACGTCGCCGCCGGCGCCGCAGCCAAAGCAGTGGTAGAGGCCCTTGTCGCGGTCGACGGTGAAGGAAGCAGTCCGCTCCTTGTGGAACGGACAAAGACCCTTCCAGGAGCGCCCCGCCTTCTTTAAGCGTGTGTGCTCCCCGATGACTTCCACGATGTCCGCCGCCGAGCGCAGCTCGGCCAGAACGGCGTCGGTGATGTCGAGATCGCTCATCTCAGCTCCACGATCGTGGCACCGTTTCCGCCCTCCCGCGCATCGGCGGCGCGCAGAGAGGCCACGGCCGGGTGCTGGCGCAGATGCTCGCGCAATCCCGCCCGCAGCCTTCCCGTGCCGTGCCCGTGGACGACCCGCAGGCGTCCGGCTCCCAGAAGAAGCGCCTCGTCCAGGCTCTTCTCGACTTCCGAGATGGCCTCCGGGAGCCTTTGGCCGATGACGTTGATTTCGCGTGTTGCGGTGGAGGCGGTGTCCGATCTGTCCGGAACCACGGTCGCGGGCCGGGTCCTTCCTGATGTCCCGAGGTCCCCCGCGGGCTCAAGCGAGGAGCGCGGCAGGCGCATCTTCTTTCCGGCCACCTCGAGCCAGGCCGTCTCCTCATCCAGCGACACGACGGTGCCCGCGGTCCTCCCGCCGCGGATGCGCGCTTGCCCGCCCGGCGAAAGTCCCCGCGTCCTCGCCACGGCCTCTCGCCGCGCCTCCGCGATGAGGGGCTCTGCCGCCGCCTTCTCGGCCTGCCCGATGAGTCTTTCGGCCGAGGCCTCGGCCCGCCGGGAGTTGTCGAGCCGCATCGCGGAGAGCTCTTCTTCGACCCGGTGGAGAAGCTCCCGCTGGGCCCGCTCGAACCCGGCGAGCCCCTCCTCGAGCATCCGCGCCCGCTCTCGGACGAGCCTCGCGCGCTCCTCTTCGAGCCTTTCGGCCTCGCGGCGGGCGCTCTCGCGCTCGGTCGCGAGCTCTTTTTCAGTCGCTCGCAGGCGTTCCAGAGCCTCCTCGGCCTCCGCTTCGCGCCGCTCCTGCCGCTGCCAGGCGTCTCCCAGGATCGCGCGGGCCCTTTCGAGCACCGTCTCAGGCAGCCCCTGCTCTCTGGCCACCGAGAGCGCTCGGCTCCTGCCGGAAAGCCCCGGATGGAGATGGTAGTTGGGGCGGCCGGAGCGCTCATCAAACTCCATCGCGGCGCAGAGGCCGTCTTCGTGGGCGGCGGCGAAGTTCTTGACGGCGGAGAGATGCGTCGTGACGATGACCCGGCCTCCACGCCTCAGATACTCCTCAAGAAACGCGACGGCAAGGGCGCTTCCCTCTTCGGGGTCCGTCGAGCCACCGATCTCGTCGATCAACGCCAGAGTTTCCGGGCCCGCTTCCTGGAGGATGGATGCCAGCGTCTCCATGGAAGAGGAGAACGTGGAGCGGTCGGAGAGAATCGCCTGGGCGTCGCCGACCTCCGTCCGGACCGATCGGAAGACGGGCACCCGCGTTCCCGGTCCGGCCGGCAGCGGCAGTCCGGTCTGCGCCAGAAGCGAGAAGAGACCGGCGGTCTTCAAGACCACCGTCTTTCCGCCGGCGTTGGGGCCGGAGATGACGAGCATCCTCTTTTGCGGGGAAAGCTCGAGATCGAGCGGAACAACGGGACGCGTTTCTCGCGATTCGCCGAGGACTCGCTGCCGCAGCGGAGCCAGACGCTCATCCAGCAGCGGATGGCGCGCGGCCGCGAGCGTCCAGTCTCGATCCTCGGAAAGCTCCGGGAGCCGCCCTTGCGAGAGCTCTCCGAACTCCACCTTCGCTTCGAGAGCATCGAGCTCCGCCATCTGGTGGACGGCGGCTTCCAGCTGGTCCGAGACGGCGAGGACCTCCCGCCCGAAGGCGGTCAAGAGGGCTTCGACGGCGTGATGTTCTTCGGAGGCGAGAAGCGCCAGCTCGTTGTTCGATTCGATGACCTCGATCGGCTCTACGAAGATCGTCTGGCCGGAACCCGAACGGTCGTGCACGATACCCGGAACACGTGCGCGCGCGGAGGACACGACCGGCAAACAGTACCGGTCGTGTCGAAGCACGATGACGGTGTCGCCCAGAAAGTCCCGGCGCTCTGCGAGCAGCCTTTCGAGACTGCGGGCGATCTCGGTCCGGCGGCGGCGCAACCGGGTGCGCAGGGCGAGAAGCTCCGGCGACGCGTCGTCCCGCACGGAGCCGTCCTGCGCGAAGAGCTTGCGGGCGCGGGCGAGGAGGGCCTCGAAACGCGGAAGTCTCTCGCGTCGGGCCGCCAGATGATGGGACTCCGCCTTCGCGAGGGCCCGGTGGACGGCTTCCCCGGCGCGCGCGACGGCGAGGATCGGACGAAACTGCTGGGCAGAGGCGGCCCCGCCTGTCTCTCGGAGAGCGGCGAGCAGGGAGGAGACCTCCTCGACCTCGGCGAGCGGCAGCTTGCCGTGACGCAGGCGGAAGGCGGAAACCTCGGCGGTTTCCTCGAGGAGCCTTCGGACGCTGGATTCTTCGTGGGCGGGAGTGAGGCGCTCGATCACGCGGCGGCCGGGCGCCGTGCGGGCAAGAGAGGAAACCAGCCGGAGGACGATGTCGAACTCGAGAGCCTCGACGTCGCCCTCCCGTCCGGATCCGTTTAGGGGGTGGCTCGACGTTCCTCCGAGAGCTTCCGCAGCATCTTCTTTCGGGCCTGAATCATCTTGCGTTTGCGTTTGGCGCTGGGCTTCTCGTAGTGCTGACGCTTCTTGAGTTCCGAGAGGATCCCCGACTTCTCGCACTTTCTCTTGAAACGCCGCATCGCGTTCTCGAAGGATTCGTCTTCTTTGACGTGGACGAGAGGCACGAGCACTCACCCCCTTCGCCGTGGAGTCGAAAAACGGGCACCAGATCTTAGGCAGCTCCACACGCCCTGTCAACGATCTCCTTCGATCTCAAGCCTTTAGAGGGACTTAGGCAGACGGATCGGCCGACGCCATGCCCTCCGCGGCGGCTGCTGCGCGGCATCCGGCAGGAAGCCTGCGTGCTCGCGGCCATAGAAGGCAAAGAGCAGCCTCGACGCTAAAGCCATGGGGCCCCGTTGGCCGCTCGAGCCGGCGCCGCGGCGGCTGCGGTTGACTCGATTGGGAGCGCGCCCGGATAATGCCTGAAGAGATGGGCGATTTCGAGGAACGTCTCCGACTCTTGGAGTCGGAGATCGAAAGGCGGCTGCTCGAGCGCTTTGCGGCGCTTCGGGACGAGTTCGACCGCCTGCGTCTCGAAGCGGACAGCCGATGGGCGGGCTTTCTTACGCGCTTCGACCAGGATTTCACCGGCATCGTTCCGCCGGAACTGGTTCCCCCGCCTCCCGCCCCCGCGCCTGTTCGGGCGGCGGCGCTGCCGGGGCAGGTCTCCGTCGAGGCCGCGCGCGCCTTAGACGACGCCGGAAATCAGGTCGAGGCGTTGAACCGTTTTCTGGACGCCTGCCGCCGGCATGCCTCCCGGGCCGCGTTGCTCATCGCCAAGGGCGGAGGTGTGGGAGTCTGGAAGGCGGTCGGGTTCTCGGACCACGGTGGCAGCGACGAGGGCGCCCGCAAACGCGGGCTGTCGTTGGAGGAAGGCGGTTTGCTGCCGCGCGTCATGGAGGGCACGCCCTGCCGCCTGGAAAAGGGCAACGAGGTTTCGGCGCAACTCGGGTGCGGCGATGCGGCCAGAGCCGTTCTCATCCCGATGGTCGTCAAGGAGAAGATCTCGGGCGCGGTCTATGCCGATTGCGCACCGGGGGAAGAAGAGCAGTTTGATCCCGAGGCCATCGGCCTTCTGACGTTTGTCGCGGGTTTGATGGTTGATCGTCTGGCCTCGAGGAAGTTGAAGCCGGCGCCGGCCCTCCGGAGTCTGGAGGCGGTCTCGGGCGTCGCGGCCGCGTCCCCGCCAGCCGTCGGCTACGGTACGCAGATGATGGAACTGGCGCCCGAGGTGGATGTCGCGCCGCCGCCGCCATCGCCTCTTGTCGAGACGGCTCCCGAGCCGCGGGGGTGGGCCACGCCTGCGCCCGCGCCACTTCCCCATTTTGTGGAGCCGAGTCCCCCGCGGCCTTCGGGTGTCACGCCGATGCCGGCAGAGGAGAGTTTTGGCGCGTCCGTGGAGGCCGAAGCGGCTGCGGACGTGTCCCCTGCCGTCTCCCCGATGCGTCCATCGACCGGGATCCGGCGGCTGGCCGGCCCGCTCGCACGCACGGAAGGGGACGAGCGGCGCGAGGAGGCACGGCGGTTCGCGAAGCTTCTGGTTTCGGAGATCAAGCTCTACAACGAGCGCGCGGTCCTGGAAGGCCGGGAGCAGAGCAACATCTACGAGAGGCTGAAGGAGGACATCGATCGCAGCCGCCAGATGTATGACGAACGAATCCCGGAAGACGTGCGTGCAGGCTCGAACTTTTTCCACGAGGAGCTCGTCCGGATCCTCGCCAATGGCAGGGCCGAGGCATTGGGAATCTAGAAGAATTGGTGATTGGTGCCTGGTGATTTGTGATTAGGGCAATGCCGTCCCTGTTTCGGCGATAATCACAAATCACAAATCACAAATCACGAATCGTTTCGAGAGAGTGTGTCTCGCCCCGCCGGCTCATGAGTGGCTCGGTCGAGTTTCGCCTGCGGACGACCCGGAAGCTTGAGAGGCGCGACATCACAGAAGAGGTCGCGAAAGCCGCGGCGAAGCTCGGTGTCGCGTCGGGGGCGCTTCTCGTCTCCCTTCCCCATACGACCGCCGCCGTGACCGTGGGTGAGGCCTGGGACGCCGACGTTACGAGCGACATCGAGCGCGCGCTTGCGGCCTGGGTGCCCGGCGTGCGTTTTGATCATGCGGAAGGCAACTCTCCCGCCCACTTTTTGTCGGAGGCGATCGGCGTCTCGTGTCTCGTGCCGCTCGAGAAGGGAAAGCTCGTGCTCGGACGCTGGCAGGGAGTCTTCCTCATCGAGC
>JBOGJN010000035.1:0-5895 GCA_050745445.1 Thermoanaerobaculia bacterium | reverse complement strand
ACGTCCTGGTGCGGGAGCTCCAGTCGTTGTGCCTGGATGTGGAACTGATCAAACGTTAAACGGGGCCGGTAGACGGTAGACGGTAGACGGTAGACGGTAGACGGTAAACGGGAGACGCATGAGCGATCGGAGAGGTCGGCGGAAGGGAGCAGAGGACAGGAAGACGTATCGTCTTCCGTCTTCCGTCTCCCGTCTCCCGAACTCACGTTAAGGAGTCAGATGGACACGCTCGCTTTCGGCAACAGACCCACGACGCTGAAGGACTTCAACGCGATCAAGATCTCTCTGGCCTCGCCCGAGAAGATTCGATCCTGGTCGTACGGCGAAGTCACCAAGCCCGAGACGATCAACTACCGCACGTTCAAGCCGGAGCGGGATGGGCTCTTCTGCGCGAAGATCTTCGGCCCCATCACCGACTGGGAATGCCTCTGCGGCAAGTACAAGCGCATGAAGCACCGCGGTGTCGTCTGCGACAAGTGCGGAGTGGAGGTGACCAAGTCGAAAGTTCGCCGCGAGCGGATGGGACACATCGAGCTCGCCTCTCCGGTGTCGCACGTCTGGTTCTTCAAGGGGTTACCCTCCCGGATCGGGCACCTGCTGGACATCTCGCTGCGGGATCTGGAGCGCGTTCTCTACTTCGAGTCCTACGTCGTCATCGACGCGGGCGAGACGGACCTGAAAGAGAAGGAGCTCCTCTCCGAGGAGCGCTACCGTGCGCTGCGCGGGGAGTACGGGGATGTCTTCGTGGCCAGGATGGGCGCCGGGGCGATCAAGGAGCTCCTCCAGCGCGTGGACGTGGACATGCTGGCCGAGGAGCTCCGCATGATCATGAAAACGGAGACCTCGCAGATCAAGAGGCAGAAGGCGGCCAAACGTTTGAAGGTTTGCGACGCGTTCCGCCGCTCGGGTCACCGTCCCGACTGGATGATTCTGGACGTCATTCCGGTCATCCCGCCCGAGCTGCGGCCGCTCGTGCCTCTGGACGGCGGGCGCTTCGCAACGTCGGACCTGAACGACCTGTACCGCCGCGTCATCAACCGGAACAACCGGTTGAAGAAGCTCTTGGAGCTGCGGGCGCCGGAAGTCATCGTCCGCAACGAAAAGAGGATGCTCCAGGAGGCGGTCGACGCCCTGTTTGACAACGGGCGGCGTGGCCGTGTTTTGAAGGGCTCGAACAACCGCCCGTTGAAGTCCCTCTCCGACACGCTGAAGGGAAAGCAGGGGCGCTTCCGGCAGAACCTGCTCGGCAAGCGCGTGGACTACTCGGGGCGCTCGGTTGTCGTGGTGGGTCCCGAGCTGAAGCTCCACCAGGCGGGTCTCCCCAAGAAGATGGCCGTGGAGCTCTTCAAGCCCTTCATCTACAACCGTCTGGAGAAGAAGGGGCTCGCGCCGACCATCAAGGCGGCCAAGGAGCTGGTCGAGTCGGGTGTGACGGAGGTCTGGGACGCGTTGGAAGAGGTCATCCGTGACCACCCGGTGCTCTTGAACCGCGCGCCCACACTCCACCGCCTGGGCATCCAGGCGTTCCAGCCGGTTCTGGTCGAAGGCAAGGCGATCAAGATCCATCCGCTCGTGTGCCCCGCCTTCAACGCGGATTTCGACGGCGATCAGATGGCTGTGCACGTGCCTCTGTCGCCCAAGGCGCAGGTCGAGGCGGAAATGCTGATGCTTTCTTCGAACAACATTCTGTCGCCCGCCTCGGGGCGGCCGCTGGCGGTGCCCTCGCAGGACCTCGTGCTCGGCATCTACTACCTGACCAAGTCTCGCTCGAACACCAAGGGGGAGGGGCGCATGTTCGCCGACTTCGACGAGGTGATTCTCGCCTTCGAGCAGGGCGAGGTCACGACGCACACGCCGATCCGCGTGCGGTTCTCGGGCAAGTACATCGATCTGACGACGCAGTACAACGACCAGGACATCCTGCACGCCGAGGTGCAGGATGTCGAGCGAACGCGGATCGACACGACCGTGGGCCGGGTGATCTTCAACCGCGCCCTTCCGTCGGATGTCGTCCCCTTCATCAACGGCAACCTGAAGAAGCGCGGGTTGACCGACTTCGTCAGCTACGTGTACTTGAACTTCGGTGAGGAGCTGACCGTCCAGATGCTGGACGACCTGAAGGACCTGGGCTTTGCCGCCGCGACCCGCGCCGGCATCTCGATCGGCGTGGAGGACATGGTGATCCCAGCCAAGAAGGAGGACTACCTCCGCGCTGCCCGCAAGGAGGTCCTGGAGGTCGAGGCGCAGCGCGCCTCCGGGGTCATCACGGCCGGCGAGCGCCACAACAAGATCATCGACATCTGGCACCGAACGACGGAGAACATCTCCGATGAGATGTTCAAGGAGATGAGGAAGTCTGACCAGGCGGGGCAGGACTTCAACCCGATCTACATCATGGCGGATTCCGGCGCCCGGGGATCCAAGGAGCAGGTCCGGCAGCTGGCCGGCATGCGAGGCCTGATGTCCAAGCCCTCGGGCGAGATCATCGAGACCCCGATCACGGCCAACTTCCGCGAAGGGCTCTCGGTGCTGCAATATTTCATCTCGACCCATGGCGCCCGCAAGGGTCTGGCCGACACGGCCTTGAAGACGGCCGACTCGGGGTACCTGACGCGCCGCCTGGTGGACGTGGCGCAGGATGTCATCGTCATCGAGGAAGACTGCGGCACTTCCGACGGCATCACAGTCTCCGCCATCATGGAGGGCGGCGACACGCTGGAGCCTCTGCGCGACCGCATCGTGGGCCGCGTGGCGCAAGAGGACATTCTCGACCCTCTCACCGAAGAGAAGATCGTCTCCTACGGCTCCGAGATCGCCGAGGAGCTCGCCAACCGCGTGCAGGAGGCGAGCATCGAGCGGGTCAAGATCCGCTCGGTCCTGACCTGTGAGACCAAACGGGGCATCTGCCGTCTCTGTTACGGACGGATGCTCGCCTCGGGCAAGATGGTCGAGATCGGCGAGGCGTGCGGCGTCATCGCCGCGCAGTCGATCGGGGAGCCTGGCACCCAGCTGACGATGCGGACATTCCACTACGGAGGGACCGCCTCGCGGGTGACCGAGCAATCCAAGCACGCCGCGAAGAACCCGGGCACGGTCAAGTTCCTGAACGTCGCGACCGTCGAGCGCAAGGACGGCAACCTCGTCGTCGTCAATCGCAACGGCAAGATCACGATCGTGGACAACAAGGGGCGCGAGAAGGAGCGCTACTCGGTCGTCTACGGCTCGACCATCAAGGTCACGAGCGGCGACGAGGTCGTGCCGGGACAGGAGTTGGTCGAGTGGGATCCCTTCACCTCCGCCATCCTGACCGAGGTGGGCGGCAAGATCGTCTTCCGCGACATCGTGGAGGGAGAGAACCTGCGCGAGGAGACGGACCGCGTCACCGGACTGGCGCAGAACATCATCGTCGAGGCGGTGGGCGCCGAGAAGCGTTCGCCCCAGGTGCTCGTCCAGGGGCGGGGGACCGAGCGCAAGTATCTGCTTCCGATCGGCTCGCACATGATGGTTGCCGACGGACAGGCCGTCCATCCAGGCGACGTGCTCGCCAAGATTCCGCGCGAGACCACCAAGACCAAGGACATCACGGGGGGCCTCCCGCGCATCGTCGAGCTGTTTGAGGCGCGGCGCCCCAAGGACGCGGCCGTCATCACGGAGATCGACGGCGCGGTCTCGCACGGCCCGATCGTGAAGGGCATGCGCAAGGTCATCGTGACCGGTGACGACGGTGAGACGCGCGAGTACCTGATTCCGCGCCACACGCACGTCAACGTGCAGGAGGCCGAGCGGGTGCACGCCGGCGATCCCTTGATCGACGGGCCGATCAACCCGCACGACATCCTTGCGATTCTGGGGGAGAAAGAGCTCCAGAGGTATCTCGTGGACAAGATCCAGGAGGTCTACCGTTCCCAGAACGTCGCGATCAATGACAAGCACATCGAGGTGATCGTCCGGCAGATGATGCGGAGCGTGAAGATCGAGGAGGTCGGGGACACGGAGTTCCTGATCGACGAGCAGGTGGACCGCTTCCGTTTCGAAGAGGAGAACGAACGGGTCATCGGCGCGGGGGGCCAGCCGGCCATCGCCCGACCGATGCTTCTGGGCATCACGAAGGCCTCTCTCTCGACTGATTCCTTCATTTCGGCCGCTTCCTTCCAGGAGACCACCCGCGTTTTGACCGAGGCCGCGATCTCGGGGAAGGTGGACAACCTGCGGGGACTGAAGGAGAACGTGATCGTGGGGCGCTTGATCCCGGCAGGCACCGGTATGGAGTACTACCGCAATGTCGTCCTGGAACGGGAGGAGATCCCGCAGGTCGAGGAGCCGGCCCTGGAAGACTTCCTGACCGATCCGGCCGAGGAGCTGGCTCTGGCCGAGGCGGACGCCGAAGTGGATGCAAGCGAGGAAGAATAAAGCTATTAGCTATTAGCTTTTAGCTCTTAGCCAGACGCGAAGCGAGAAGGGGCCCTCCGATGGGCCCCTTTCCTTTTTCTCCTCTCCCTCCGGGAGAGGCCAGGGTGAGGGGAAGACCGGGGCCGCACGGTCCTTGTCCCGGTTCCTGCACGCCCCTCACCCCATCCCTCTCCCGAGGGGAGAGGGGGTTCACACAGCTGACAGCTGAAAGTTGATGGCTGACAGGCACTTCCCGCTTGACAGGAACCCCCCGCCCGCGTACGATTCGCGGGTTTTTCCTCTGGGCAAGGGCGGGTCGGTGGGACTTGCTCGCCCCTCTCCGAGTAAAGCGGTTACGGTCGATCTCGGGCCCTTCCACGGCTCCGGGGGGCTCGGGGTGACACAGGAGAGTCGATGCCGACAATTTCTCAGCTGGTGCGCAAGGGACGCGAGCGGGTCCGGGTCAAGACTGCGTCGCCCGCCCTCGCGGGATCGCCGCAGAGACGCGGCGTCTGCACCCGCGTCTACACGACGACGCCCAAGAAACCCAACTCGGCGCTACGCAAGGTGGCGCGCGTGCGGCTGACAAACGGCATCGAGGTGACGACCTATATCCCCGGCGTGGGCCACAACCTCCAGGAACACTCGATCGTGATGATCCGCGGGGGGCGCGTCAAGGATCTGCCGGGCGTGCGCTACCACATCATTCGGGGAACGCTCGACGCGGTCGCCGTGGCCAGCCGTACGCAGGGACGCTCCAAGTACGGCGCCAAGCGCCCCAAGGCCTAGGAACGGAACCATGCCGAGACGCCGAGTCGTCGCCAAACGCGAGATCCTGCCCGACCCCCTCTACAACTCGCAGCTCGTCACCAAGTTCGTCAACTCGGTGATGGGGAAGGGCAAGAAGTCGCTGGCCGAGGGGATCCTCTACGGGGCCTTAAACCGCGTTGCCGAGAAGACGCAGGACGACCCGATGAAGACCTTCAAGAAGGCGATCGAGAACGTGAAGCCGGCCCTGGAGGTCAAGTCCCGCCGCGTGGGAGGCTCGACCTACCAGGTTCCCGTCGAGGTCCGTCCGAACCGGCGCACCTCGCTAGCGATTCGCTGGCTCATTGAGTACGCGGCCGGGCGCGGCGAGAAGACGATGCGCAGCAAGCTCGCCGGCGAGCTGATGGACGCCGCCGAGAGCAAGGGCGGCGCCATGAAGAAGAAGGAGGACACGCACCGGATGGCGGAGGCGAACAAGGCGTTCGCCCACTACCGCTGGTAGGACCGGTGCCGCCGGCCGAGCCGGTGGCTGGAAACGCAGCGACAGCGGGGTCGCCTGCTGTCGCTGCCGTGCCCTGAACAGGGTTCGAAGCACGAGCGATCATGACACGCAAGGCACCTCTGGAGAGGACTCGCAACATCGGTATCATGGCGCACATCGATGCCGGTAAGACGACGACGACCGAGCGGATCCTCTATTACACGGGCGTCAACTACAAACTCGGCGAGGTGCACGAG
>JBOGJN010000034.1:0-3157 GCA_050745445.1 Thermoanaerobaculia bacterium | reverse complement strand
TCGTGCGCCCGATCGTGGTCTCCGTGGATCGTGCCGAGCGGCGGATCGTGCTCGACCTTCCCGAGGGGCTCCTGGAGCTCTAGCAGTCTGCTGAAAAAGGGTGTGGGATGGCGTTACGAGCGCCGCGGGGTCAGATGCAAGAAAGCGCGACGACGGCGATGCCGTTGCATCGCCGAGGAGCGATGACGCCGCAGATGGCCCCGCGCCGCCGTAACCCGAAGGGTGGACGGCACCCGGCGCCCGCTGGAATGCCATGAAGAGCCGATCCGCAGGCGCCTGGAACGGGCGCTGGATGCAAAGTGCCGGACACGACGCCCGCATCCATTTTTCAGCAGCCTGCTAGCGGCGTCCGGATCCGAGACGAGGAGGAGCCGATGCCCGAACCGCAGAACTACGCCAACCACCGCCGCTTCGTTCCCCTCTACCACTTCGGCATCTTCGGCGTTCTGGTCATCAACTTGCTCTGGTCACTCGTTCACGTCGTGCGGGGGTTCTCGCTCGAAACCGCCTTCGGAGTCCTGCTGGCCCTGACGCTGCTCGGTCTCTTCTTCTACACGCGGACCTTCGCGCTGACGGTTCAGGACCGGGTCATCCGGCTCGAGATGCGACTGCGCTTGAAGCAACTGCTCCCGCCGGACCTCGCGGCGCGGATCCCGGAGCTTCGACCCGGGCAGCTGATCGGGCTGCGCTTTGCGAGCGACGGGGAGCTGCCCGAGCTCGTCCGTGAAGTCCTGACCAACAACATCCAGGACCGCGACGTCATCAAAAAGAAGATCAAGAGCTGGCAGGCAGACCATCTGCGGGCCTGAGGGCGGGCGGAGGAATTTCGGATTTCGGATTTCGAATTTCGAATTTCGAATTTCGAATTTCGAAATGTGAACTAGACCCGGCTCTTCAGCTTCCCTCTCCCTCGTCGAGCGTGTCCGGAACGGGGGTCAGGTAGTACCTCGCGTCTTCTCCGACGGTCCTGCGGAAGCGGTCCGCAAAGGAGAGAGCCTCCCCGGCGGTCTCGTCTGCGAAGATCCTCTCGACACGGGGCAGAGGAAAGAAAACGGTGGCCGGGAAAAAGGAGGGGGGCTCCCTGTGCACGATCTCGCGCAGCCACCCTTCGAAGCCTTCGAGGGTGAGGCCCCGCACGGTGATCCCCGTCGTGTCCTTTTCCTTCAGGACGCCCCAGAATTTCTCGCGCGGATTGGTCAGCTGCACGAGGACGAAGTCGCCGATCTTCATCGGGACCCGCCCGCGCTCTCGGAGAGCTCGATCAAGACGCCGTTGCCGGCCTGGGGATGGAGGAAGGCGATCCTCTTGCCGTTTGCCCCCGGCACGGGTCTGGCGTTCAGAAGCCGGAACCCGCGCACTTCCAGATCCCGCAGCGCCGCCTCGAGATTGTCCACCGCGAAGCAGATGTGATGAACCCCCGGACCTCGCCTGGCGAGGAACCTGGCGACCGGCGAGTCGGGGGCCGTCGGCTCGACCAGCTCGATCCGGCTTTCGCCCACCGGCAGGAAAGCCGTGATGACTCCCTGCGTCGAGACTTCCTCCCGGCCGGTTTCCTGGAGCCCCAACGCTCTGTAGATCGCCAGCGCCTCGTCGATCGATCGGACCGCGACCCCGACGTGGTCGATCCGGTAGGCGGTCACGGCGCGGCCGTCTCCTTCAACAGCTTCGCGAAAAGACGCGCCGCGGCCGCGTAAGGGTCTTCCCGCCGCTCGGCCACCCGCAGGACGGCCTCCTCGAGGCCATCCCGCTCGGGCGCCTGCGTGGCAAGGGCCCTGTGAAAGCGCTCCTCGAGCAGCGTGAGCAGGCGGGCGCGGGCGCGCCGCTCCCGGCGCCGGGCGCCTTCCGCGGTCGAGGAGAGAAACCGCCCGTGCGATTCGAGCGCCTCCACGGTCTCTTCGATGCCCGCGTTGGCCGGGGCCACGGTCCCCAGGACGGGAGGGCGCCAGACGCTTCCCGGCGTCAGATCGAGCATCATCGAAAGCTCCGCGGCCGCGCGGTCGGCCCCCTCCCGGTCGGACTTGTTGACGACGAACACGTCGCCGATCTCAAGGATGCCCGCCTTGAGGGCCTGGATCTCGTCTCCGAGCCCCGGCACGAGCACCACCGCAATCGTCTCGGCGGTCTTGACGATGTCCACCTCGTCCTGGCCCACACCCACCGTCTCGACCAGGATTCTGTCGAAACCCGCGGCGTCGAGCACATCCACGGCATCGGACGTCGCCCGAGAGAGACCCCCGAGCGCCCCGCGGGTGGCCATCGACCGGATGAAGACGCCCGGATCCGTATAGATCTCGCCCATCCGAATCCGATCGCCGAGAATGGCGCCTCCGGTGAAGGGGGAGGACGGGTCCACCGCCAGGATGCCCACCGTCAGGCCCTTCCGTCGGTAAGCCTGGGCCAGCCGCTGCACGAGCGTGGACTTGCCGGCCCCGGAAGGGCCCGTGATGCCCAGGATGCGCGCGCGTCCGGTCTTGGAAAAGACCGATTGCAGGATCTCGGGCGCTCCGCCGTCCCGCTCGACCGCCGAGATCGCCCGGCCGATCTCCCGCGCGCGTCCCGCGACGACGTCGGCTCCCAACTCTCAGCCCCGATCCGAACGGAGGAACGTGGCCCGTCTTGTCGTTTTCCTGGTCGAGAGGCCTTCGCGACCTCCGGCGGGCGGGAACAAGCCTTGCTCCTGCGGATGTCTTCGGAGGATAGGCGCTGGAATCGGTCCACGAAGAGCCCGCGTGGCTGAAGGTTTGAGGATCACTGGTGACTCTCGGATCGGCGTCAGCTGTCTCCCGCGAGCAGACTCTTTGCGATCACGAGCTTTTGGATCTCGCTCGTGCCTTCGCCGATCGTGCAGAGCTTGACGTCCCGGTAAAACTTTTCGACGGGGAAATCTTTGATGAATCCGTAGCCGCCGTGGATCTGGAGGGCTCGGTCGGTCGCGCGCACCGCGATCTCCGAGGCGAAAAGCTTCGCCTGCGCGGCCGTCCGCGTAATCTCCTCGCCGCGGTCCCTGGCCGCGGCGGCGCGTAGCGTCAAGAGGCGCGCGGCGTCGATCTCGGTCGCCATTTCCGCCAGATAGAACTGGATCGCCTCGAACTCGCAGATCGCGCGTCCAAACTGCTTGCGCTCCCGCGAATACTTCAGTGCCGCCTCGTAGGCGCCC
>JBOGJN010000033.1:0-9326 GCA_050745445.1 Thermoanaerobaculia bacterium | reverse complement strand
AGAGGTTGTCCACGGCCTTGCGCCACCGCTCGTGCGCCAGGCTGACGGCCAGGTCCAGGGTTGCTGCCATCCGGGTCTTAATTCTCCCGAGATTTCCGCCCGAAACAAACTACCGGCTCGAGTCCTCCGGAGGATCCTTCTGCGCCGGGCCGAGCCCGGTGTAGAGGCCGCGTCCGGAAAGACCCTCTGTGAAGAGACCCACGCGGGGCAGGGTAAGCCCGCCCGAATTCCCCGGGAAGCCGAATCCGGAAAACCCTCCGGCCCAGTGCACCATACCCGCGTCGCGCGCCGCCCCCCGGTGAAAGCCCGAACCATAGCCACGATAGCCGTAGCTGCGACGACGTCTTCTGAAGGCGGACCTCTCCCGGGCTAGTCCGCCTGATTCTCTTTGTTCCGCCATCGGCTCCTCCTTTGGCCGGGCGCCCGCGCTCGCCCTCAAAAAAGCACACGAAAAGCGCGGTGAAAAGATGCATTTGCATCAGTCAGACGGCCCCAACCAGGGGCGGCCAAAAAGCGGCTGCAACCCATCCGCCGCGCGCCGCCCTGGGGAGGATCCGCCCCGAGGCAAGCCGCGTCCTCGAGATCCGAGCCCGCGGAAAAGCGCCACCCGTTCGCCGATTTGGCCCTCCCCAGAGAAGGTCGCGCCGCAAGATAATCCGGGTCGTGACAAACGGCCCGGGAAGGAGCGGGCGCCGGTCAGGTCCGGAGACGGGCCGGTTCACGACGCGCCGCGTCCGATCGGCCTTCTCCTCGTGGCGTGCCTCGATCCGCGGCACGGACGTCCTCGTCGCGAGCGTCCTCGTGGCGCTGTCGCTTGGGCTGGGCGCCTACCTCCTCGCGCGTGCCCAGGCGGCCGTGCACCTCGCCTTCGCGGAACGGGCACAGCGTCTGCACGCGGCGGTCACCGAGAGGCTGCTACTGCCGTCCGAGGATCTGGCCGCACTCTCGAGCTTTCTCGAGGCCTCGGGCCACGTGACCCGTCGGCAGTTTCGCCTCTTGACGAATCCGATGCTGGGGCGCCATCGGCTCGTCTACGCGTTAGAGTGGCTTCCCGTCGTCCGCGAATCCGAGCGCTTCGCCTACGAGGCGGAGGCGCGCGCCGCTGGATTGACGGACTACCGCTTCTGGGAAGCCGGTCCGGACGGGAAGCCGCGCAAGGCTGGCCGCCGCAGCTACTACGTCCCGATCCACTACATGGAGCCGCCGAGCGCCCTCGCCCTCGGCTTCGACATCGCCGCCGATCCGCTCCGATGGCGCACCGCCGAGAAGGCGTGTGACTCGGGTCTGATCGCGGCGTCGCGCCCATTCGGATTGATCGAGGACGTGGGCAAGCCGGACGCCTCGCCCGCCGTCGCCATGTACGGGCCCGTGTACAGAGAGGGCGATCCCGGGTCGGAGGCAGCACGCCGCGCCTCGCTGACGGGCTTCGCGATGGCGATCTTTCGCGCGGCGCCGCTGGTGGACAACGCCGCGGCGGCGGCGGACGCCTCCGGCCTCGCCTTCGCGCTGCAGGACCTCGAGGCACGGGAAACGCCGGTTCTGGCGCAGCGGCCGAAGGAGGCGGCGGCCCTACCGCGGCGAGCCGGCTTCGAGCTGGCGTTTCCGGTGCATTTCGCCGATCGCCGGTGGGCTCTGGCGGTCTTCGCGCTTCCTGGCGCCTTCCTCCCCTCGATGCGTGGGTCGATCGGGGCAGCGTCTGTTGGCGTGCTTGCCGCGCTGCTAGGCCTCGTCACGGTGACCTCGCTGCGGACGATCTCTCGTCTGCGCCGCCAGGCGGAGAAGGTCGGACCGTACCGCCTCGTCGCGCGCATCGGCCACGGCGCGATGGGCGTCGTCTGGGAAGCGCGCCATGCCTTGCTGCGGCGGCCGACGGCGGTCAAGTTGCTCGCGCCCGGCACCCAGGGCGAGCGCTCGCTCGCGCGGTTCGAGCGAGAGGTCCAGCTGACGGCAGGTCTGACACACCCGAGCACGATCGCGATCTACGACTATGGCCGCACGGCCGAGGGCGTCTTCTACTACGCGATGGAGCTCTTGCACGGCATCGATTTGCTGCAGCTCGTGGACATCGACGGGCCGCTACCACCGGCGCGTGTCGTGCACTTGCTACGGCAGGCATGCGGCGCGCTCGCGGAGGCCCACGCCGCGGGTCTCAGTCACCGCGACATCAAGCCGGCGAACCTGATGATCTGTGTCTACGGCGGCATCCCCGACTTCCTGAAGGTTCTCGACTTCGGCCTCGTCAAGGACATCGGGGCCGTAGAGCGCGCGCCGGAAGGGGAGGCGGCGGAAGGCCACCGCGACGCTGCGCTCTCGCAGGACGGGTCGCTGCTCGGAACACCCCTCTACATGGCGCCCGAAGGGATGAGCGATCCATCCAAGGTGGATGCGCGCGCGGATCTTTTCGCGCTCGGCGCCGTCGGATACTTTCTGCTGGCCGGCAACTCTCCCTTCCCCGGCCGCACCGCAATCGAGGTCTTCGCGATGGAGCGACAGGGACCGCCTCCTCCTCTCTCGGGTGTCGCGGGGAATCCGGTGTCCGCCTCGCTCGAGGAGACCATCCGGCGCTGTCTCGCATTTCGCCGTGAGGACCGGCCGGACTCGGCGCTGGCGCTCGACGCGATGCTCGAGGCCTGCGCCGAGATACCGCTGTGGAGGGTCGAGGAGGCGCGGGTCTGGTGGCGGGAGCGAGGCCCGGCGGCGCTCGCGGCAGCTCGCGCGCAGCGCGAGGAGCGCGGTCAGGACCTGGTTCTGGCCTCCAGCGACCGCATCCGGAGTTAGCAGAGTGCTGAAACCGGCAGCCGAGAGTTCAAAAAAGAAGGCTCCGGGGGATCCTGTTCCCGGTTTAACTCTCTCGGCCGCCGTTCGCGCAGCGAACGCCTGCGGCCGACAGTCGCAATAGAATAGGGGCCGACCCAAGCGAGGCCCGAGATGTTGACTGTGGACGCCGCCTTCGACCGCATCGGCTCGGCTCTCCGGCAGAGGGGGTACGCGGTCACGAAAGAGGAGAAGCCTTCCGACTCCTCCGGAGACCGGCTCGCCGTTTTCACCTCGCCGGACATGTCCGTGCGCGTCGCGTGGCACGGCAGGGCGCGGCTGCTGACTCTCCAGGTCGAGGCCGACGGAGGCTGGGTCGAGTTTGCGAGGCGCGGCTTTGGTCCCAACGGCCTCGAGGAGACCACCGTCGAGGCACTCGTCCGTGCGGTCCGAAACGAGGTCGTCGAGACTTCGACCGACGCGGATTGACTCCCTAGACGCCGAGCGCCGCCGGGAGCGTGACGCCCTCGCGCTCGTTGTCCCAGAGGATCGAAATGATCCACCACCGCGTCCCATCGTGGAAGAGCTGGATGCTGTTGATGCCGCGCTTGACAAGCTCGCCGCCCGGCGACTTACGCCCCTCGTAGGCCGAGAGGACGTGCGCGATCGACCCGAAGCAGAACTCGCGGCGCGCGATCTCGATCTCGAAGAAGTCGTTCGCAGCGAAAAACGGCGTGCGCGAGGCCACGTAGCCGTCGAGGTCGAACACGTCTGCCACCGCGCCGCCCCCCTCGAGCGGCCGCGTCGGGATGAGCCGCGCTCCCGGGTGATGGAGCGCGCGGTCTCGCTCCCACTGCCGCGGCTTGCCGGCCGGGCCCGAGATCGACTCGTACATCGCCTTTACGATCGCGTCGATCGACACGGCGTCGGGATTCGTCATGCACGCCCCCCTTACGGGAGCTTACCCGACCAGTGACAGTCGACGTGCGCGGGGCGCATGTACAGGAAAGGGACCGCGAAGCAAGGCAGGAAGCGCCGTGGCATCGGAAAGGCGGACCGCGTAGCCGTCCATCGCGGAGGTCTCGAAGGGCGGCCAACCGCGGTGCGCCCGGATCAGCCGGGCCAGCACCCGCCCCGCGGCGAGCGCCGCCGGAACCGACTCGGTCCCGAGAGGCTCGAGGTGGCCGATCACGGACAAGGCCTCGGCGACGGTGATGACGAGGGGATTCTATGGGGTCGTGCGGCGCGTTCCCCCTACCGTCCAACCGCCCGCCCGGGTTGCCAGAGCGCCCCGGCCGAACAACCGAAAGGCGATTCGAGTACCGCGGCGACCTCGCGGTCTCTTCGCTCGCCCATGCGGATCCTCGACGAGGTCAAGTCGCAGCGATCACCTACTTCGGGAGGGTGTGCTCGCCGCGGCACTCGTAGTTCATGCTGCCGTCAGATCCTGCCGGTGTGGCCGTGCAGGTTCCATGACCCTTTGCGCCCTGGAGTTTGCCGGTGCCTCCCACGAGCTCCCACTTGTGATTCATGACCTGGGGTCCATCCGCCTTGGTGAGGAGCGTGAATTCGAAGTTGTAGAAAGCCTTGTCCCCATTGGCCATGGTGTCCACGAACGTTCCCCGGATCTTCGTGGTATCACCTGTGATCTCTTGAATCTGGGTTCCCACCCCTTGCGTGTTCTTGAGTCCCGCTATCTCCCAGGGCTTCGTCCACGTGCACGTCCCCTGAGCCAGTCCGTAGGCGTGTCCCGGGTGATCGCCGACACGAACCAGGTAGGCTGGGTTCGCCGCGGCGCAAAGTGCGACACCGGACATCTGTGTCTGGGCTCCCGCAGAGGAAGTGACAAACAGAAGCAGACCTACCAAAAGCCAAGTCTTGCGCATAGTCCCCCCTTGTCTTGGCTCATACCATACGATCGCAGTGCCTCGCAACCCGAGCGGTGACGGAAGGGACGCGACCCTCAAGGGTAGACGTGAATTGGCGGGGCCGACGGGACTCGAACCCGCGACCTCCGGCGTGACAGGCCGGCGTTCTAAACCAACTGAACTACGACCCCGCGAGGAGCGCAAATCATACCTAAGAAGCTGTCAGCTGTCAGCTGTCTACGTCGCGTTCGCTGGCTTGGGGCTGGCTACGCCACCGCAGCGCCGCTCGGCATGGCAGCCTCGACGGCGACGCTGCCCCTTCGCCGCGCTCCCGCTCCCGCAGCGCGAGGCTCCTCGCACGTCGGCTACGCTTGCTCGGCTGCGCCTCGCTGCACTCTGCCTCCCGCGGCGGTCGCGCACCAGCGCGATCCGCGAGGGCGACGTTCTTGGTGGGAGGTGCAGGGATCGAACCTGCGACTTTCTGCGTGTAAAACAGACGCTCTACCGCTGAGCTAACCTCCCCAAAGAAGTCTAGAGTCGAGGGTCGAGAGTCAAGAGTTTGCCGGGCCTGAACCTCAACTCTCGACTCTGGACTCTAGACTCTCGACTCGCGTCTACACCCGGACGCGCTGGACGTTGGCGATCTCGGCGACCGGCATCGGGCGGGCGAGCAAGAAGCCCTGGCCGTACGGCACGCCCAGGGTCTGGAGGATCTTTAACTCCTCCCGGGTCTCGATTCCCTCCGCGATGACCTTCGTCTTCATCTTGCGCGCGAAGCTCATCAACGCCTCGAGCAGGTCCTGTTTGGTGCGGCGCCGGTCGATGCCCCGCACGAAGACGTTGTCGAACTTCAGATAGTCCGGCTCGATCTCCGCGAGCGAGGTCAGGTTGCTGTAGCCGGTGCCCACGTCATCCACCGCGATTCGGAAGTTCTGCTGACGGAACCGGGAGAGGACCTCCCGAAAGAGCCCTTCGTACACGGCGTACGTCCGCTCCGTGATCTCGAGCACGATGCGGTCGGGCGAGAGCCCCAGCGACGCGACCTGATCGAGAAACATGGGCCCTAAGAACTCCGGATCGGAGGCCGCGGCCGGAGAGAGGTTCAGGAAGATCTGGCGGTTGGCGTTGGCGCCCGATGCGGCTTCGAGCGAGCGCTGGCGGCAGACGCGCTCGAGCGGAATCAGGAGGTCCGTGCGCTCGGCCAACGAAAAGAGCGTCTCGCCGCTCTCGAACTCGCTTCCCCGCGGACCCCGAGAGAGCGCCTCCATCCCGATCATCTCTCCGGTCGAGAGATCGAAGACCGGCTGGAAGACCGGCGAGATGTCGCGGCGGGTGATGGCGTCTTGCAAGAGCTCTCCTCCGTGGATTTCGGCCCGCACGGTCTTTCGCGTGACCTGGTCGCGAGCATCCTGCACGCCCCGGTAGATCGAGCGCTCCAGCCGGTACTTGGGGTCGTAGTCGATGCGTCCCTGGCCCACGAAGGAACGAAACCGCCCGGACAAGTCGGCCCGCTCGGCCAGATATCCGCGGATCAACTGGTCGAGCTCGGCCGCCTTTTGCTCGAGCGCCCCCGGGCTTTCGAGCAGACTCGTGCCTGGTTCGACCATCAACACGATCTCGTCCGAGCGTACATAAGGAAGACAAAAGGTTCCGGGCGGCACGATGCCGTCTGTCTGAAAGGCTTTCAGACGCCGCACGAAATCGAGCAGCAGGTCGTCGTAGGCCTCCCAGCCCCAGACCTGCTCGACCTTGCCCTCCGAACCCGGCCGAAAAATCAAGATGGCGAGCGAGCCACGCTCCTGAAGTTGCTTGCCGACATCCTCGGTGAGCGTGGCGATCGTGGCCAGACCTGTATCCCGGTCGTAGAGGCGTGTGCGCTCTTTCTGCCACTTGCCCCGCAGGGCAACAAACTCGCTCTCTTTCCCTTTGGTCATGCGTTGATTGGGCCGCCTAAGAGGATAGCATTTCAGGGCCGCCCGGAGCGCAGCCGTCCGATCGCCTCCTCGGTCCCCAGGACGATCAAAACGTCCCCGCGCTCGAACCGGTCGCCTGGACCGGGGACAAACCGGCGCTCGAAGCCTTCTCGGGTCAAGCGCTTAACGGCGAGAACAGAGACTCCAAAACGGCTTCGGATGCCCGACTCGGCCACCGTCTGCCCCTCGATTCCCGGGGGGACCCCGACTTCGACCAGCTGGTGTTTCTCCGGAAGCTCGAAGTAGTCCATTTCCTCTCGCCTGTCCGTGACCGTGCGCACCCGGGCGAGCAGCCGGCTACGCTGGAGGACTTCCCGGTCGAAGGCTCCCAGAAGGTCTCGCCGCGTGACGATGCCCAGAAACTTGCGCGTCTCCGGGGACTCCACGACGGGCAGTTGCCCCAGGTCGCGGAACCAGAGCTTCTCGTTCACGCTCGTCAAAGATTCCGAAGGCGTGACGAAGGGAATCTCCACGACCAGATCCTCGGCGATGACGGGACCCGGAAGCTCCGCCTCTCGGAAGGCCTCCTTGATGTCATGCAGGTCGATGACACCCAGCAGCGTTCTGCCCTCGTCCCCCACATAGAGATAGAGGCTTCGTGTTCGCAAAAAGGTCTGGACGATCTCGGCAAGCGGCGTGGTACGGGGGACCAGCCGAACATCTTCACGCATGATGTCGGAGACCTTGAGCGAGGAGTAGAGCGTCGCCTCCGGCGTCTTCTCCCAGACGATGCCCGCCGAGCGCAGGCTCTGGACATAGATCGAGTCCTTCTGGAAGAGGCGCGCGAAGGTGACCGCCAGCACCGAGACGACCATCATCGGAAGGAGCACTGCGGTGTTCTGCGTCAGCTCGAAGATCATGATCACGGCCAGGAGCGGCGCCCGCGTCAGGCCCGCCATCAGACCTCCCATGCCGAGCAGTGCGTATCCCCCGACGGGCGCCGAGAGCTGCGGCAGCGCGACCTGCACGATCTTGGCCACCGCGCCGCCGACGGTCGCCCCCACCAGGAGCGAAGGGGTGAAGACACCGCCCACCCCGCCCGAGCCGATCGTCGCCGCCGTCGCGACCGTCTTCCCGAGGAACAGAACGAGCAAGAAGAGGATGGTCGGGTTGCCGTGGAGGATCCGGTCGGTGCCCTCGAAGCCGTTGCCGAACACCTGAGGCAGGCCGATGCCGATCGCGCCCACGATCGCGCCTCCGATCGGCATCGTGGCCCACACGGGAAGCTTCGTCGTGGCAAACATCTTCTTGCCGGCCGCCAGCGTCCGCACGAAGAGCGCTGAGGCGCAGCCGGCGGCGAGCCCGATCGCCGCGAACGGCAGCCCTTCCACGAGCGACTCGGCCCGGAACGGCGCCACCTGATAGACGGGCTCGTCCCCTAGCACCGCACGGACGAGCACGGTCGAGACGACCGCGGAGACGACGGCGGGTCCGAAGAGTGCCATCGAGAAGGAGCCCACGACGACCTCGAGCACGAAGAGGGTCGCCGCGATCGGCGTGTTGTAGGAGCCCGCGACTCCCGCCGCCATCCCGCAGGCCGTCAGGATTCGGAGCCGCTCGGGCGAAACCTTCCACCAACGCGCCAAAGCCGAGGCGAAGGCGGCTCCGATCTGGATGATCGGCCCCTCCCGCCCCTCCGAGCCGCCGGCGGAGATCACCGCAATCGAGGAGGCCACGCGCCCGAGCGAAGGACGCAAGCGGACCGTTCGCTTACCGAGCGAGACGACCTCGATCATGTGGGAGATGCCGCTCGGCCCCCGCTCGCCGAAGAAGAAGCGCGCGAAGAGCCCGCCAACAAGGCCTCCGGCGGCCGGAAGCAGGACGCGGATCCAGGGCTCGAGCATCTCGCCTCCGCGGACGACATCCTCCGTTCCCATGAAGAGGCTCGTGAGGTGGCGTGTGAGGAACCGGAAGGCGATCGCGCCGAAGCCGCCGCAGAATCCCGCCGCGGCGGCAAGCAGAAGGAACTGCGTATTGGGATCTCGCCAGAAGAAGCGCCCGAATCGGGAGGGGCGGGTGGGAGTCGGCGCTTCGGGCGAACTCATTCCTAGTCTTCGGACTCCTCGGCGTCCTTCTCCTCACCCTCCTCGCCGCCGCCGCCGTAGAAGAAGATCTGGCCACAGACCCTCCCGCAGAAGACCGATCTGCCCAGGCGGACGGCACAGGAGGCGCAGACCATCTTGCGGCAGACGCCACAGCGGGGAAGGTTGAAGGGAAACTCCTGCCCGCAAACCCCGCAGCGATCGGAAAGACCGGGCATGGGAACGAGTATACGAGCCGGAAGACGGGAGACGGTAGACGGCAGACGATGAGCACGGCAATTCCGGGCTCGTTTCCCGTCTCCCGTTTCCCGTTTCCCGGCTCCCGACCCCCGTTCTCGTGCTAGCATCCCCGGTCCTTCCACTGCGGCGGTGTAGCTCAGGTGGTCAGAGCAAGCGGCTCATATCCGCTGTGTCCGGGGTTCAAATCCCTGCACCGCCACCATAAAGTCGGGAAACGGCAAACGGGAATCGGGAATCGATCTGACAGCGGGCCTGTCCGGCGGCCCCAGCGTTTACCGTTTTTCGTTTCCCGTTTCCCGTCCCCGGTTACCATGACTCCATGGATGCCGTTCTCGCCGCGCTGAGGAAGGCCGCGGACACGGGTCTCGTGCCACCCGGTGGCGCGCTCCTGCTTGCTGTTTCCGGGGGAGCCGACTCGATGGCCCTGCTCTACGGGGCGGCCGAGGCTG
>JBOGJN010000032.1:0-20892 GCA_050745445.1 Thermoanaerobaculia bacterium | reverse complement strand
GCCCAGTACCGAGATATAGTTCCATTATTTCTGTGTCAGGACACTAGCGGGTTGCTGAAAAAGGGTGTGGGATGGCGTTACGAGCGTCGTGGGGTCAGATGCAAGGAAGCGCGACGACGGCGATGCGTGGGCATCGCCGAGAAGTGCTGACGCCGCAGATGGCCCCGCGCCGCCGTAACCCGAAGGGTGGACGGCACTTTGCCGGCGCCCGCGAGAAAGGGATGACGGAGCGATTGGTCACAACCTGGAACGGGCGCCGGACGCAAAGTGCCGGACACGACGCTCGCATCCATTTTTCAGCAGCCTGCTAGCCTTCGTCGCTCGTCGCGGGGGCCCGCGCCTGCTTTTCCCTCTCGGCGACCAGCAGGTCGATCTCCTGAATGAACTCGTCCAGCATGTTGGGCCCGCCGATTCGGCGGTACGGTTCGCCGTTCTTGTAGATCATCCCCATGTCCTTGCCGGCCGCAAACCCGATGTCCGCCTCGCGCGCCTCGCCGGGCCCGTTGACCGAGCAGCCCATGATCGCGACCTGAAGCGGGATCTTGACGTTCGCCAGGTGTTTCTCGACTCGATCGACCATCGGGAGCATGTCCACTTCGAGACGACCGCAGGTGGGACAGGCGATCACGGTGACCCCGTCCTCGCGCAGCCCCAGTCCCTTCAAGATCTCACGCCCAACGCGCACCTCCTCGACCGGATCGGTCGCGAGCGACACGCGGATCGTGTCCCCGATCCCTTCGGAGAGCAGGACCGCGAGACCCATGGCCGACTTGATCGAGCCCGCAAACTGCGAGCCCGCCTCGGTCACGCCCAGATGCAACGGATAGTCGCTCTGCTTCGAGAAGAGCCTGTAGGCCTCGACCATCATCGGGACGTTCGAAGCCTTCAACGACACCTTCGTCTCGGAGAAGCCGAGAGATTCCAGAATCTCGATGTGCCGGAAACCGGACTCGACCATGGCCTCGGGCGTGGGCTCGCCGTACTTCTTCAAGAGGTCCTTCTCGAGAGAGCCGGCGTTGACGCCGATCCGGATGGGGATGCCTTTGTCTTTCGCCATCCGCGTGACTTCCTCGACCTTCCAGCGCGCGCCGATGTTGCCCGGGTTCAGACGCAGGCCCGTGACACCTTTCTCCATCGCGCGGATCGCGTTGCGGTAGTCAAAGTGCACATCCGCCACGATCGGGACAGAGGAGCCCGCGACCAGCCGGTCAAAGACGTCTGCCGCCTCGAGCGTGTTGGCGGTGACGCGGACGACCTCGCAGCCCGCCATGATCATGTCGCGGATCTGCCAGAGCGTGGCCTCGACGTCGGTGGTCTCGGTCTTCGTCATGGACTGCACAGGGATCGGCGCGCCGCCGCCGATCAACACGTTGCCCAAGCGGATCTGGCGCGTTTTCTTGCGCGGCACCAGCGTCTTTGGCCGCGACGTCTCGCCCTTTGCATCCTTCAGGGTCGGCAGGGTCGAGACGCCGGAACCCGCGACGGGAAGAAGAGTGCTCATGAGAACCTGATTCTAACGTTAAACGTGAAACGTAAAGCGTTAAACGAGACCGGTTCCGTGTCAGCCACGTTTTACGTTTAACCTTTTGCGTTTTACGTCTTTAGAAGGGCCACCACCGGGCCGGCAGGTTCTTGGCCAGGTCGTTGTAGAGGACGACCGAGAGCAGCGCCAGGATCATCAGAAAGCCGACCTGAAGGATGCGCTCCTTGACGCGCAGCGAAAGGTCGCGCCGCGCCGCGCCCTCCAGACCCAGGAGAAACAGGTGGCCGCCATCCAGGACCGGGATCGGCAACAGGTTGAAGATCGCGAGTTGCAGCGAGATCGCGGCCATCAGCGCCACCAGAGGAACGGCGCCCGTGCGGGCCGCCTCCCCCGAGAACTTCGCGATGTCCAGGGGCCCCGACATTGTCCGCAGGCTGGCCCGGCCGCGGAAGAGACGCGAAAGCACCAAGAGCGTGCCCCGCAAATCGGTCTGGACGCGGCGCCATCCCTCGACACAGGCCTGCCCGATCGGAAACCGCTCTGTGACTTCCTCGAAATCGGCCATCACCTGGACCCCGACTTTCCAGGATCCCTCCGGATCACGGCGCGGCGAGATGCGCGTCACATGGATCTTCCCGTCCCGCAGGTAGCGCAGCTCGAACGGACCCGGCGCCGCCTGGTTGATCGCGGCAACAAAGCGGCTCAGGATGTCGTCCGGCGATCCTCGAATCTCGCGACCCGCTACGGAGACGACGACGTCGCCCTTCCGGAGACCCGCGCGGTCTGCCGGATCCCCGGAGAGAACCATGACGATCCTGGGCTCCCGGGGAGCGCCGGCGCGCAGCCCGACATCTCCGATGTCGTACTTCGTGATGGCGCGTGGCGTGACTGTCAGAAACTTCCCCAGACCGTTTCGGTCCACCTCGACCTCGAGCTTCTCGCGGGCGTTCATGCCGAAGAGGAACTGTGCGTCTCTCCAGCGCGGGGTGTCCTGGCCATTGATGGACACGATGCGGTCGCCCGGAAGAAAGCCCGCCTCGGCGCCGGCAGAATTCGGTTCCACGGCGCGGATGACCGCAGGCTCGAGCTCATAGGCCGGCACCCGCACGCCAATCGCAAAGACAGCGCTGTAGAGCAGAAGCGCCAGGACAAGGTTCATCCCGGGCCCCGCGAAGAGGATCAGGGCCCGTTGCCAGCGCCTGCCGACCGGCGGAGTTTCCTTCGAAGTCCCTTCCGCGATCGTGGATTCATCGGGCCCGAGTCCGACGACACGGACGTAGCCTCCAAGCGGGATCGCGGAGACACGGTAATCGGTTCCTCTCCACTTTGTTCCGAAGAGGCGCTTGCCAAATCCGAAGGAGAAGACCTCGACGGGGAAACGGAAGGCCTTGGCCACCGCAAAATGGCCGAATTCGTGGACAACCACCAGGACCGACAGCACGAGCAAAAGGGCGAGCGTATTGCCGAGGATGTCCAAACCTGCTCCTTGCCGGGACGCTAGTGCCGTTCCAACTCGTTGGCCCGAAGGCAAGACTGGGATTTGGTCAGTCGCGTATCCCGTTCGCTGAGCAGCACGTCGGTGTAATGCATCGACTGATCCAATCTTGGCGCAGAAAGTTGGAACGGCACTAGTGAACGACCGCGGCGCGCGAGAGGCGATGCGTGACCTCACTGGCCCGGCGCCGCGCCATCCGATCGATCTCTTCCGCCTCCTCGAGGCTCCGGGGCGCCGGAAGGGAGCCGACGGCGGAGCCTGTTTCCAGAACCACCCCAACGATGTCGGGGAAAAGAATCTTCCCTTGCAGAAACGCATCCACGGCGACCTCGTTGGCGGCGTTGATGACCGCGGGCATTCCTCCTCCCTGCCGGAGCGCCTGGCGGGCCAGCTCGACGGCCGGATAACGCTCGGACTCGACCGGGAAGAACTGCAGGGTTCTGGCGCCGATCAGGTCGAGTCTCCCGAAGGCATTGGGCAGCCTGTCGGGAAAGGTCAGCGCGTAGAGGATGGGAAACTTCATGTCGTTGCGGGAGAGTTGAGCGACCAGCGAGCCATCCACGAACTCGACGAAGGAATGGGCGATGGATTGCGGGTGAATCACGACGTCGATCGCTTCGGGTGGCAGACCGAACAGAAAGTGCGCCTCGATGATTTCGAGCCCCTTGTTCATCATCGTGGCCGAATCGATCGTGATCTTGGGACCCATCTTCCAGGTCGGGTGAGCCAGCGCCTCTTCCACGCTGATCGACGCGAAGCTCGCGAGATCCCGCTCGCGGAATGGTCCTCCCGAGGCGGTGAGCAGAAGCCGCGCGACCTCCTCCCGCCGCCCGCAGCGCATCGCCTGGTGGATGGCGCAGTGCTCCGAGTCCACGGGGAGGATCTCCGCTCCGCTCTTGCGAGCCTCCGCCAGGATCAACTCCCCCGCCACGACCAGCGTCTCCTTGTTGGCCAGAGCGAGGCGCTTTCCGGCTTTCACTGCGGTGAAGGCCGAGCGAAGGCCGAGGGCGCCGACCAGGCCCCCCACCACGACGTCGGCCTTCTCGTATGCGGCGACCTCGTCGAGCCCATCCTGTCCTGTCGCGATCCGGACGGACAAGCCCGCCGGCAGGAGCTTGCGCAGACGCTCGGCCTCCGCCGTGCCCGAGACCGAGACGAGCTCCGGCCGGTGGCGCGCCACCTGCTCGGCCAGCTTCTCGACCGAGCGTCCGGCCGCCAGAGCCGCCACCCGAAAACGGTCCGGAAAGGTTTCGACGACATCCAGGGCCGAGCGGCCGATGGACCCGGTCGAGCCGAGCACGGAGAGGTTTTTCATGTAAACGCGTGATTATACCGAGCGCTCAGGGGAGCGCCGCGACGAAGGCGGCGAGCACCGGGCCGGCGAAGAGAAGCGAATCGATCCGGTCGTAGAAGCCACCGTGTCCGGGGAGAAACGTGCCCGAATCCTTGACTCCGGCGCCGCGCTTCCACATCGATTCGAAGAGATCACCGAACTGACCCGCGGTCGAGGCCAGAGCCCCAGCCAGCGCGCCACGGATGGGGTCGAGCTCCGGCAGGATCCACTTCCCGCCAAATACGGCGCCGATCAGCGTCGCTCCAAGCAAACCCCCAATGGCTCCTTCCCAGGTCTTGTTGGGAGAGACCTCGGGCGCGAGTTTGTGGCGCCCGAGGTTCTTCCCGACGTAGTAGGCCGCGGAGTCACAGCCCCAGACGATCAGGAAGAGAAAGAGAATCGCTCGCCGGCCCAGGCTCGGAGGTCCCCAAGAAGCGCCAGCGTTCCGAAGGTAGCAAATGGCCATCGCGGGCGCTGCGATACACGCGACACTGAAAAACGTCGACGCCGCGCCTGCCAGCGCGAGCCTCGGGTCGACTCCCGCCACCAGCGGCGCAACGCAAGACAAGAAGACGAGCGCCATGGGGATCCCAACGAGCAGGGTCCAAGGGGTCCCAAAAACATCGGAGAGAGCGAAGTCTCGCATCCAGAACAGGAGAACGGCGCTGCCTGCCATCGCCACCGTCTTGGAGACGGGGTGACCCGTTCGCTCGGCCAGGCGACAGAACTCCCAAACGGCCGCAAGCGCAATGACGGCGACGAGGAGGTTGAAGACGATCGGCGCGCAGAAGAAGAGGATGCCGAGGACGACCGGGATCGCGACCGCCGCCGCGATCTCTCTTTTCAGCGCCACCGCGGATGTGCTGTCATCCTGAGCGAAGCGAAGGATCTTCTTCCACCGCGCCGGAGCAGATCCTTCGTCGCTGCGCTCCTCAGGATGACAAAGGGTGACCGCACTATCCCGCTGCCTCGCCCGATTCCGGTTCCCGCCCCTTCTCGATCACGCCGCCATACCGGCGCTCGCGCTTCTGGAAGTCCAGAATGGCCTCGAAGAGGTGGCGTTTGCGGAAGTCGGGCCAGAGTGTCGGCGTGACCCAGATCTCGCTGTAGGCGATCTGCCAGAGAAGGAAATTGGAGACCCGCATCTCGCCGCTCGTGCGGATGAGCAGATCGGGATCGGGGAGTCCCGCAGTCCCCAGCCGCGACCCCATCGTCTCCTCGTCGATCTGCTCCGGCGCGAGGCGCCCGGCCATGACATCGTGGGCGAGCGACCGGCAGGCGTCCACGATCTCGGTGCGCCCGCCATAGTTCAGCGCGATGTTGAACGTCATGCCGCGGCAGGAAGAGGTTGCCGCCAACCCCTTTGCCAGCTCCTTCTGGACGGAGGCGTCGAGCTCGTTCATTCGCCCCACGACGCGAAAGCGGATGTCATTCCTCAAGAGATTGCCGAGCTCGCGGTTCAAGTACTCCTTCAGGAGCGACATCAAGGTGACGATCTCGAAACGCGGCCGTTTCCAGTTCTCCGCGGAAAAGGCGTAGAGCGTCAGGGCATCGAGCTTGAGGCGCGCGCAGGTCTCGACCGCTTCGCGCACCGAGACGATTCCCGCCCGGTGCCCTTCGACGCGCGGCGAGCCGCGCTGGCGGGCCCATCGTCCGTTGCCGTCCATGATGATCGCGATGTGCCGGGGAAGCCGCGCGAGTTCGATCTCGTCCAGGAGACCGCGCTCCGGCGTCCCGCCGGGCGCCAGCAGGTCCTTATCAATCACGGCAGCAGTTTAGCCTTCAAGCTGTCCGCTGTCAGCTCTCAGCTCTCAGCCGTTCCCCGTTCTCGTTCCTCTCCGGGCTGAAAGCTGACGGCTGAGAGCTGAAAGCTACTCCTCATAGTGCACCCGCAAGAGCGTCAATCCGCAGGGCGGGGCCTTCTGTCGGAGAAGACGACGGTCTCCCGTTTCGAGCAGATCCCGAAGCCGCGAGGCAGGGACCCTGCCGCGTCCGACCTCCGCCAGGACGCCGCAGACCGACCGGACCATGCCGCGCAGGAAGCCATCGCCCCGGAAGAGCGCGTGAATTTCATCCCCGGCCTCTGCGACCCGGACAAAGCGAATCGTCCGGACGGTGGACTCGGCCGACCGGTGTCTGACCCCGAAGACCGCAAAATCGCGTCTGCCGGCAAGCGCCTCTGCGGCAGACTGCATGGCGAAGGGATCGGCGCCGGCACAGATTGGCGCGACAAAGAGCGCATCCCGCGGCGGGATCACGGGTGCCCGGCCCCAGCGATAGAGGTACTCCTTCCAGACCGCGTCCCGGCGCGCATGAAAGTCGCTTGCCGCGAGCGCCGCCTCGAGCAACCTCACGTCCCGGGGGAGCCTCGCATTGACGCCATCGCGCACGCGCGCGGGATCCCGGGCAGTTGGCAGGTCAAAGTGCACCACCTGGCCGTCCGCATGGACACCGGTATCCGTGCGCCCGGCGGCCTGGGCCCGAACCGGCCCGCCGGCAAAGCCCGCAAGCGCCCTCTCCAGAACCGCCTGCACGGTCCTCGACACGTTGCTCTGAGCCTGCCACCCGTGAAAGTCCGTCCCGACATAGGCGAGCACGGCCCGATAACGCGCGGGCTGGCTCAAGCCGTGGCCTCCGCCGCTCTCCCGCGGGCGCGCCGCGACAACCAGAGAGACCTTGAGAGCAACACGCCAAACGGAACGAACTCGAGGACGAATACGAGCGACGGCCAGACGCGCGGAATCGGAGGGATCGGATAGAGAAGCGTGTAAGAGAGGGGCACCAGGAAGGAAAGATACAGAAAGGCCGGCTCGCCTCTCTTCGCCGCAAAGGGGAGCACCCAAAGCAGGTACCAGGGGTGGAGAGTGGGAGAGAGAAGCAGCAACGCCGCGAGCGAAGCGAAAACCGACTCCTCAAGCCCGCGCCCGCGCCACGCGATCAGGAGGAGAACCGCCGCCAGGACAAACGCAAGTAAAACGCGGGCGAAAAAGGCGGTATAAAAAAAAGGGAAAACCTTCTGAGTCCAGGCCGGGTGGTGGAGTCTCTCCTTGAGAACGAGAAACTCGGCCTTAGACCTTTGCGGGAGATCGGAAGCTTCCATCAGGCGCACCGTCGGAGCATAGAGGGGCGAGTTGAAGCTCCAGCGTGTCGCGTATTGCCCGATGCCGCCCGCCGGGGAAGCCCCGGGGCTCGACGCCGCGAGCCAGAGGCAAGCCGTCGAGAGAGCAAAAGACACTAAGAGCGCCGCACGCCCACGCCGGAAGATCGGAATCGCGCCAGCCAACGAGATGGACTTCGTGAGGACGGACATCGCGAGGGCGACGCCGGCCACCGCCTTGCGATTGCGGGCCAGGTGCGCCAGAGACGCCAGAAGCAGGGCCACTCCGAGAGAGTCCAGATGCCCCTGTCCCGCCGTTTCGGTGATGGGCAGCGGATGAAAGGCGTAGAGCGCCGCCCCGAAGGCTGCGCCGGGGCCACCGGCGTTTGACAGCAGCGCCACGACCGACAGATCGGCCGCGGCGAAGACGGCCTTCAGACACACGATCCCGCCGCCGCCGAAGATGCGAAAGACGGCCTGCGCGGCCGGCGGGTAAACGGATCGGATGTCGCGGTGCGCCAGACGGGAGAGAATCTGCGGCGCGATGGCCGACACGGCGGGATCCTCGGGAGCATAGGCGTACGGGGAGACGCCCGCCCGCGCCACCCGCCCGTCCCAGAGATAACGGTGCACATCCTCGGAAAGGTCCGGCGCCCGTAGCAGCAGTGTGGCCCGGAAGAGTCCGCCGCAAAGAAGCAGAAAGCCAGGGCCGGATGCGGATAGACTTCTCGCCGCCCGGAGCGAGACAAGGGAGCCGGCCAGAAGGAGCAACAGGTACGCGAGAAGGTTGTGCCGGGCGTCCGGGAGCAGGAGAAACCCGAGGGCGACGGCCTCTCCCGCGATCAGGAGGATCCAGCGGCTTGAGACGGAAGGACCATTCCCGTGGCGAGTGAGGTGGGCGAGATCGCGACGCTCGCGGCCTATTACCTCGTTCTGGGGCTTCTGGCGATCTATGGAATCCACCGCGTGTTCCTGGTGTGTCTCTACTACCGCCATCGCCACGATGTCCCCCGCCTGACCGGCGAGCTCCCAGTCCTGCCGCGTGTCACGGTTCAGCTCCCGCTCTACAACGAAGTCTATGTTGTCGAGCGGCTCATCGAGGCGGCGGCCGGGCTCGATTATCCGCGCGAGGCGCTGGAGATCCAGGTCCTCGACGACTCCACCGACGAGACTCTCGAGGTCGCTCGCCGGGTGATCGCGCGCTACCGGGAACGCGGCTACGACATCCGCCATCTTTCGAGGCATGACCGGGCGGGGTTCAAGGCCGGCGCCCTGCAGGCCGGTCTTGCCGCTGCACGGGGCGAGTTTCTGATGATCTTCGACGCCGACTTTGTGCCGCATCCCGACATCCTGCGAAAGAGCCTCCCCCATTTCGCCGATCCCTCCGTCGGCATGGTCCAGGCGCGCTGGGGCCATTTGAACCGCGACTTCTCGCTCCTGACGCGGATCCAGTCGATCTTCTTGGACGGGCACTTCGTGATCGAGCACACGGCGCGCCACCGCTCGGGACGGTTTTTCAACTTCAATGGCACCGCTGGCATCTGGCGCCGCCGCTGTCTGGAAGAGGTTGGGGGCTGGCAGGCGGACACGCTGACGGAGGACCTGGATGTCTCCTACCGGGCGCAGCTCGCCGGCTGGAAGTTTGTGTACCTGAAGGATCTCGTTGTACCGGCTGAACTGCCCGTGGACATGAACGCTTTCAAGTCGCAACAGCACCGGTGGACGAAGGGCTCCATTCAAACGAGCAAGAAGCTGCTCCCGGCGATCTTGAAGAGCTCCTATCCGTGGAAAGTCAAACTCGAAGCCTTTTTCCACTTGACCAACAACTTTTCCTATCTGCTTGTGGTCTTGCTGGCGCTGTTGATCGTTCCGGCCATCGTCATCCGCGAACGGATCGGCTGGCAAAAGGTCGCGGTGATCGACTTCCCCCTCTTTTTCGGCGCCACTTTTTCGTTCATTCTGTTTTATGTCTCTTCGCAGAAGGAGCTCGGGAGAGACTGGAAGCCGACGTTGAAATACATGCCGTTTCTGATGTCGCTCGGGATCGGTTTGTGCTTGAACAACGTCCATGCGGTGCTGGAGGCCTTGTTCAACCACCGGACCGACTTCACGCGCACTCCCAAATACCGGATCGAAGGCGGTCACGGCGAATGGAGAGACAAGAAGTACCGGGCGGGAGGCAATTTCTCGCTCGCGGGAGAAGTTGTTCTGGCACTCTACTTTCTGGCAGCTCTCGTCTTCGCGGTGACCGAGAACTACTGGGTCGGTGTGCCTTTTCTCCTGATTTTTTTCAACGGTTTTGCCTATACGGCGAGTCTCTCTTTTCTCTCGCGGTCGCCCGACGCTCCCCCCCGCCACAGGCCCTTGACGGCGACTCCAAGTCTGGCCGGTGAAGGCCGATCCGGCTAACTCTCCGGCAGCGCTTGAAACCGCCAAGACCTTCCCGCCGCTCCGGTTGAACGTGGCGAAAGATCCTGTTTGCGGCATGAGTGTCGAGCCGTCCCGGGCCGCGGCAGAGCGCAGGCACGGGGACGCGACCTACTTTTTCTGCGCGCCCGGCTGCGCTGCCGCGTTCGATCGTGAACCGAAGCGGTATGTCCGGGGCTCCCAGCCGTCAGGGCCGTCGGCGACGGCTCACCCCTCCCAATCTTCTCCCAAAGGGAGAGCAGGGCAGTCGCCCCTTCCCATGTTCGAACAAGATCCGGTCTCCCCCACTCTCCATCCGAAATCCGAAATCCGAAATCCGAAATCGACCGTCTCTCTTGCCATCGAAGGCATGCATTGCGCCTCCTGTGTTTCGGCGATCGAGGGGGCTCTGGCGCAGTTGCCGGGCGTCTCCGAGGCCTCGGTCAACCTTGGCACCGCGCGCGCGCAGGTCGCCGGAAAGAATCTGGACGCCCGCAGACTGATCCAGGCCGTCCGCGCAAGCGGCTACGAGGCAAAGCTCGCCGCCGAAACGAGCCCGCAAGAGCAGCAGGCCCAGGCCAACCGGGAGACGCGAGAATACCTTCGACGCACGATCGTCTCCTCGGCGCTGACCTTACCGGTTCTCTTTGTCTCGATGGCGGAGATCCACTTTCCCGGACGCGATCTGGCTCTGCTTGCGTTCACGCTGCCCGTCTATCTCTGGGCGGGCTGGCCGTTTCTCTCCGGCATGGCGCGCACGCTTGCGCACCGCACCGCGAACATGGACACGCTGGTGGGACTGGGGACCACCGCGGCCTTCCTTCTCTCACTCGCGGCAACGCTGCTTCCGGAGACGCTTGCCCGAGCCGGGACCGCAGGACGCGTCTACTACGAGGCCGTCGGCGTCATACTGACGTTGATTCTCTTTGGCCGGTACCTCGAAACGCGTGCGCGCGCAAGGACCTCCCTCGCCATCCAGAAGCTACTCGACCGCGCCCCGAAAAAAGCCCGTCTCTTGCGCGGCGAGACCGAGGTGGAGGTCCCGGTGGCGCAGGTCCGCGTCGGGGATCGATTGCGCGTAAAGCCCGGAGACTCGGTCCCGGTGGACGGCCGGGTGCTCTCCGGAGAGTCGGTCGTGGACGAATCTCTGGTCACCGGCGAATCCGTACCGGCGCAAAGGCGAGAGGGAGACCGCGTCATCGGGGGCACGTTGAACCAGCTCGGAGTGCTCGAGATCGAGGCAACCGCCGTCGGGAGCCACACCGCGCTCGCCCAGATCGTCCGGCTCGTGGAGCAGGCGCAGGCCTCGAAACCTCCCATCCAGAAACTCGCAGACCGGATCGCGGGGGTTTTCGTCCCGATCGTGCTCGAGATCGCCGTCGTGGCGTGGGTGGCCTGGTATGTCCTCGGACCCGAGCCCCGGGCCCTCTTCGCGACAGTCGTCCTCGCCTCGATTCTGCTGATCGCCTGCCCGTGCGCCCTGGGACTGGCGACGCCAACGGCCATCCTGGTCGGGACCGGCCGCGGCGCCTCGGCCGGCATTCTTTTTCGCGACGCAGAGGCGCTCGAGCGCGCCCGGGGTCTCACGACGGTTCTGCTGGACAAGACCGGGACGGTAACGGAGGGCAAGCCCCGTTTGACGGATCGCGTCCTTCTCTCGGGAGCAACCGACGCCGACCTGCTGGGCCTTGCCGCGGCGCTCGAGAAAGGATCGGGCCACCCGCTGGCGGAGACGCTTGTCGCGACCGCACGGGAAAAGGGAATCCCGCTGGCGGATGTCCAAACATTCCAGTCAAGGACGGGCCGCGGAGTCGTGGGAACCGTCTCCGGCAGGCGCGTCGCTGTCGGCAACGCCAGGCTCTTCGAGGAGGAGGGACTCGACTTCTCCCCCGTTCGTGAGGAGATCCAGCAGTTCGCCTCGGAGGGCAAGACCCCCCTCCTCGTGGCCGCAGACGGGAGGACCATCGGGCTTCTGGTCGTGGCGGATCGGGAGAAGGCCTCCTCTCGAAGCGCCATCGAGAGGCTCAAGACGCGTGGGTTGAAGGTCGCGATGCTCACGGGTGACCGGGAGAAAACCGCGCGCGCAGTTGCCGCGCGGGTCGGGATCGAGGAAGTCTTTGCCGAGGTGCTCCCGGCCGACAAGGCTTCCCGGGTCAAGGAGCTCCAGAATCGCGGAGAGATCGTCGCGATGGTCGGAGACGGCGTCAACGACGCGCCCGCTCTGGCGCAGGCCGACGTGGGAATCGCGATCGGGGCGGGAGCCGATGTGGCGATCGAAGCGGCGGACATCACGCTGGTCGGGGGGAGTCTCGAGTCGGCGGCCGACGCGATCGCGCTTTCGGGCGCGACTCTGTTCACGATCCGCCAGAATCTCTTTCTCGCTTTTGTCTACAACCTCATCGGCATTCCCATAGCCGCCGGCGTTCTCTATCCTGCGACAGGCTGGCTGCTCTCGCCCGTCATTGCGTCGGCCGCGATGGCCGCATCTTCGGTCTCGGTCGTCACCAACAGCCTGCGCCTGGCACGCAAGAGACTGCGGTGATTCTCGAGATCTCCTGGACGGCCGACCGGATCGCCGCCACCGGTCTGGGCGTTTTTCTCATTTTCTTTCTCTATATCTTCTTTTTCGGAAGGCGCCCGACCGTGTCCGCGCGCTCCTCGCGCAGCGGCCCCCAGGAGATCACGATCGTCGTGGCCGGAGGCTACACGCCGGACCTCATCGTCGTGCGTAGGGACGTGCCCTTGAAGCTCACCTTCGACCGCCGGGAATCCAACCCATGCAGCGATGAGGTTGTGCTGCCCGAGTTCCAGATCCGACGTTCGCTGCCGGCGCACCAGAAGACCGTCGTCGAGGTCGTGCCGAAGCGCACTGGCGAGTTCCCCTTTTCCTGCGGCATGAACATGCTGCATGGGAAGATACGCGTGGTGGAGTAGCACTGCCCAGGGTCGTAAAACGTTAAACGTGAAGCGTAAAACGAAGGAACGGCCACATCGGCGCTTCACGTTTTGCGTTTCACGCTTTACGCTTTACGCTTTACGTCCCGGAATCAGAACATGGTGGAACCTAAGCTCCGGATCACCGAGATCTTCCGCTCGATCCAGGGTGAATCCACGCGCGCCGGTTTCCCCTGCGCATTCATCCGCCTGACCGGGTGCTCGCTGCGGTGTGTCTGGTGCGATTCGGCTTACGCCTTCCACGGAGGCCAAGAGCTTTCCGTGGCCGAGGCGGCCGAGAGGGTTCTCGCACTGGGGACGGATCTTGTCGAGGTGACCGGAGGAGAGCCTCTGGAGCAGGAGGGGGTCTACCCGCTGATGGAGCGGCTGCTCGAGAGGGGCAAGACCGTCATGATCGAAACGGGAGGACACGTCGGGCTCGACCGCGTAGACCCGCGGGTCATCAAGATCGTGGATATCAAGGCGCCCGGCTCCGGCATGCAGGCCGCCAACCTGCCCGGCAATCTCGAGCTTCTCGGCCCGCGGGATGAGCTGAAGTTTGTGCTGGCCGACCGAAACGACTTCGACTGGGCCCTTGACTTCGTGTCCTCGCGGGACCTCGACCACCGCAATCTCGTCACGTTCTCACCGGTTTGGGAGAGGCTCGCCGCGCCGGACCTGGCCGAGTGGATTCGCGACACCGGACGCCCGATCCGTCTGGGTCTCCAGCTCCACAAGCTCCTCTGGGGAGACGTGCCGGGAAGATGAAGGAGAATTGATCCATTGATCCATTGATCCATTGAGTCATTGACCCCATTGGGCATTGATTCAATGAATCAATGATTCAATCTTCCCGGGCGATCGTCCTCCTCTCCGGCGGACTCGACTCGGCCACTTGTCTGCTGATCGCCCAGAGCGAAGGGTTTGAAGTCTTCTGCATTTCCTTCGACTACGGGCAGCGACACGCGGTGGAGCTCGATCGAGCGCAGGCGCTCGCGGCCCGGTACGGCGCCCGTACGCACCGGGTGATTGCCCTCGACCTTCCATCGAAGGAAGCCTCGGCCCTGACCGACCCTTGCCAGCCGGTCCCCAAGAACCGGCTCGGCACGGTGGCGATCCCGGTGACCTATGTCCCGGCGCGCAACACGCTGTTTCTGGCACACGCCGTGGCCTGGGCGGAGGCGATCGGAGCCGCGGACATCTTCATCGGTGCCAACGCCCTCGACTATTCGGGTTACCCGGACTGTCGTCCAGAGTTTCTGGAGGCGTTCCAGAAGGTGGCGAACCTGGGAACAAGGGCCGGCGTCGAAGGAACGGTCGTCTTCCGTATTCGCGCACCGCTTTCCCAGATGACCAAGGGGCAGATCGTCTCCCGCGCCTCGGCGCTGGGCCTCGACTTCGCGCTTACCTGCTCCTGCTATGATCCCGGACCGCGCGGGGATCCATGCGGGGCGTGCGATTCCTGCCTCCTAAGGGAGAAGGGGTTCAGGGAAGCCGGCCTCGTTGACCCAATTCGAACCAGATAGGGCTGACTACGCTGATAGAATACCTTTAGAATCAATGGCTTAGATATTAAGTGCTTTTGACTAATATTCACAAAGCAAGGATTTGACATGTTAGCACTCATATTAAATAATACGCGACTGCCATGCGCTTCGATCAGCTGACCATCAAGGCCCAGGAGGCGATCCAGGAGGCTCAGCGGGACGCGCGTGCCCGCGGCAACGCGGAGCTTTCCACCGACCACCTGCTGCTGGCACTCCTCAAACAGAGCGAAGGCGTCGTCGTCCCGATCCTCCAGAAGCTGGGCGTCAACGCCGAAGGGCTCGCCCGCCAGATCGAATCGGATCTGGAGCGGCGCTCGAAGGTCTCGGGAGCCTCCGCGGACGCGGCACCTTCGCGGGAGCTGACCCGCGTCTTCGACCGCGCCTTCGAGATCGCCCGGGACTTCGGAGACGAGTACGTCTCGACCGAGCATCTCTTGATGGCCCTGGCCGAGCCCGAGGCTGGCGAAGTCTCGCGGCGGCTCGTCCAGAGCGGAGCGCAGAACGACGCGCTCTTGAAGGCATTGAAGGAGGTCCGGGGCTCAACCCGGATCACCGACCCGAACCCTGAAGACAAGTACCAGGCCCTGAAGCGTTACACGCGCGACCTGACGGACCTCGCGCGGCGCGGCAAGATCGATCCGGTCATCGGCCGGGACGAGGAGATCCGGAGGATCATCCAGGTCCTCTCCCGCCGCACGAAGAACAATCCGGTCTTGATCGGTGAGCCCGGCGTGGGAAAGACGGCGATCGTCGAGGGCCTCGCACGGCGCATCCACATGGGAGACGTTCCCGAGGGCCTCAAGAACAAACGCGTCGTGGCGCTGGATTTGGGGGCCATGATCGCCGGCGCCAAGTACCGCGGGGAGTTCGAAGACCGTTTGAAGGCCGTCTTGAAAGAGATCGAGGAGGCGCAGGGCACGATCGTACTTTTTATCGACGAGCTGCACACGCTGGTGGGCGCGGGCGCCGCCGAGGGCGCCATGGATGCCTCCAACATGTTAAAGCCGGCGCTCGCCCGCGGAGACTTGCGTGCGATCGGCGCCACGACACTCAACGAATACCAGAAGTACATCGAGAAAGATGCGGCCCTGGAGAGACGCTTCCAGCCGGTTTACGTCGAAGAACCCTCAGTCCAGGACACGATCGCGATCCTGCGTGGCCTGCAGGAGCGCTACGAGGTCTATCACGGCGTGCGGATCACCGATGGGGCGCTCGTGGCCGCGGCGCGTCTCTCGCACCGCTATATCAGCGACCGCTTCCTGCCCGATAAGGCGATCGATCTCGTGGACGAAGCCGCATCGCGTTTACGGATCGAGATCGATTCGCTGCCGACCGAGATCGACGAGATCGAACGCAAGATCGTGTCTCTCGAGATCGAGAAGCACGCCCTCGCCAAGGAAAAGACAAAGGACGCCAAGGAGCGCCTCAAGGAAATCGAAAAGCAGCTCGCCGACGAGCGCGAGAAATCCAGTCGCCTGCGCGCCCAGTGGTCCGCCGAGAAGGAAGCCATCCAGAAACTCGGCCAGACAAAAGAGGCGATCGAAAAGACGCGCGAGGAAGCCGTCGAGGCGGAGCGGGAAGGAAACCTTCAGCGCGCAGCGGAGCTGCGCTACGGGCGGCTGCCCGAGTTCGAGAAGGAGCTCTCCGCACAGAATGCCCGTTTGGCCGAACTCCAGAAGGGCCAGCCGATGCTCCAGGAAGAAGTGACCGAAGAAGACATCGCGCAGGTCGTCTCCCGCTGGACCGGGGTCCCCGTATCCCGGATGCTCGAAGGCGAGACGGAGAAGCTTTTGAAGATGGAGGAGCGGCTCGCGCTGCGGATCGTTGGACAAGAGGAGGCCGTGCACGCCGTTTCGGACGCCGTCCGCCGTTCCCGCGCGGGCCTTTCCGACCCGCGGCGTCCGCTGGGCTCCTTTCTCTTCGTCGGCCCCACGGGCGTGGGCAAGACGGAGCTCGCCCGGGCGCTCGCCGAGTTCCTTTTCGACGACGAGCAGGCCATGGTCCGCCTCGACATGTCCGAGTACATGGAGAAACACTCGGTCGCCCGCATGATCGGGGCGCCCCCGGGCTACGTCGGCTACGAAGAGGGTGGACGGCTGACCGAGGCGATCCGGCGGCGGCCCTACGCGGTCATCCTCCTCGACGAGATCGAAAAGGCGCATCCGGACGTCTTCAACGTCCTCCTCCAGGTCTTGGACGACGGCCGTCTAACCGATGGAAAGGGACGGGTCGTGTCTTTCAAGAACACGGTCGTCATGATGACCTCGAACCTGGGCTCCGAATGGATCGCCGAATCCTCTGACCGCGACGAGGCGGAGGTCAAAGCCAAGATCGAAGAGGCGCTGCGGCGTCATTTCCGACCCGAGTTCTTCAACCGGATCGACGATGTCATCGTGTTTCGACGCCTTTCGCGTGCCGAGATCGAGCAGATCGTCGAGATCCAACTGCGGGCCCTGGCCCGCACGGTCGAGGACCGCGGGATCCATCTGACCTGGAACACAGGAGCCAAAAGAGCGCTCGCGGAGCGCGGTTACGACCCGACGTTCGGCGCAAGACCTCTGAAGAGGCTCATTCAGAAGGAAGTCGCAGACGGGCTTGCGAGGAAGATTCTGACCAATGATCTGATTGCCGGAGACACCGCCGAGCTGAGGGCCGGTACGGGTGCAACCGGATTCGAAATCGTCAAGAAAACCCTGGTGAGAGCAAGTGGCTAACTATGGAGGTGACTCATGACCGATCTGATTGCCTGGGACCCGTTTCGCGAGTTTCGGACGCTACAGCAACGCTTCAACCGCGCCTTCGGGGGCGCAACGACCCCGACCCGGCGTGACGAGGAGATGAGCCTGGGAGCCTGGATGCCTCCCGTGGACATCGCCGAAGACAAAGACCGCATCCTCCTGACGGCCGAGTTGCCCGGCTTCAAGGAGGACCAGATTGCGATCCAGATGGAGGGAGGCGTGCTGACGCTGCGCGGCGAGCGCAAGTTCGAGGAGGAGAAGGAAGGGCGCAACTATCACCGTGTCGAACGCGCCTATGGCCAGTTCGTCCGCTCCTTCACGCTGCCGAGCAATGTTGACCGCGAAGCGATCAAAGCCAACTTCTCTGAGGGGCTCCTCGAGATCGAGCTGCCCAAGCGCGAGGAGTCGAAGCCCCGCCAGATCCGCATCTCCTCCGGCAACGACCCCCGGAAGAAGGGTGAGATCGACGTGAAGTCCAAATGATCCGATCCGGTATCGAAGCGAAGGCCACTCTTGGCTCCCTTCCGGCCACGTCGAGCGGCCGCTCAGATGTTGCGATCGACGTGAAGTCCAAATGATCTGATCGGGTATCGAAGCAGGGGCGACTCTTGGCTCCCTCCCGGCCGCGTCGAGCGGCCGCTCAGATCTCGCGATCGACGTGAAGTCGAAGTGACGGGCCGAGCGCGCAGCGCCTTGGCCCGTCATCCCGAGGGCCGCAGGCCCGAGGGATCTCAGCGCCCCGCCTCGGCGGGGCGTTTCTTTCCCCGGCTGGAAGGAATGACTCGAGATTGATACTGGTTCTCTGTCGCGTGAAAAAGCGCTTTGGGCCTGCCGCGCTGTGGCTTGCAGTCGCCCTCCCCGGTCTGGCGGCGGCTCCCCTGCCCTCGCGGCGCAGCGACATCGTCGAGGTGGTCGAGAAAGTCGCGCCCGCCGTCGTGAACATCGCCGCTGAACAGACGGTGCGGCCCGAACGGTCCGTCTTTGACGGGTTCTTCTTCGGCCTCGATCGTCGTCCGGCCAAGTCGCTCGGGTCCGGCGTGATCATCGATCCCAAGGGGATCATCCTGACCAACGATCACGTCATCTCGGGAGCCTCCAAGATCCTCGCCACGACCAAGAGCGGGCGGGAGCTCGAGTGCGAGGTCGTCGGCTCGGACGCGGACAACGATCTTGCCGTGCTGCGCGTCAAGAAGGGCGGCTCCGCGCTTCCCACCATCCACCTGGGAACCTCCTCGGACCTGATGATCGGCGAAACCGTCGTGGCCATCGGAAATCCGTTCGGTCTTTCGAACACCGTCACCGCCGGTGTTCTTTCGGCGCTCGGCCGGAGTGTCCCCGGCGAAAACCAGCGTGTCTACAACGATTTCATCCAGATCGACGCCCCGATCAACCCGGGAAACTCGGGCGGACCCGTGGTCAACATCCAGGGGGACATGATCGGCGTGGCCACCGCCATCATCGGCGGCGCCCAGGGGATCGGGTTTGCGATCCCTGTCGATCGAGCCAAACGCATCGTCGCGGACCTCGTCCGATTCGGCCACGTGCAGCCTGTCTGGATCGGCCTGCACGGACGCACGGTGACTTCCCGCGAGGACGAGGACCGGCCCAGAGGATTCCGGGTCCGGAGCGTTGAGTCAGATTCTCCCGCTGCACGCGCGGGCATCCGCGCGGGGGATCAGATTGTGTCGGTCGACAACACGTTGATCGATTCGGAGGAAGCCTTCGAGACGGCGCTCTCGACTCGCGGGCCCGGACGCGCGATGAAGATCGTCTTGAAGAACGCTTCCGGTGAGCGCGCGGTGACCCTGTCCGGCCAGATGCCCCCGGCCGACTACGGCGTGCGCCTCCTGCGGGAGGAGCTTGGCATGACGGTCCGGCCCGCTCGCGGCGGTCTGCGTATCTCGATCGTCAACGGGCGGGGCGCGGCGGCCCGCGCCGGCCTCGAGTCAGGCGATCTGCTGCTCGGGTTAAACGGCACCGAGGTCCGTGATGTCGAGGACGTCAACAAGATCCTGGCGCGAGATCACAGCCGCACGACACTCTGGATGACCGTCGGCCGTGGCGCCTGGCAGTACACGCTGACGTTTCCATTGGACTGAGAGGGCAGCAATCAGTTTTCAGTTATCAGTTTTCAGTTATCAGTTCGTGGTCCGCGCAAACTGAAAACCGAGAACTAAGAACTGACAACTCGGCGAAGACGCATTTCCGACACGGCAATTCCCGCGAGCACCATCACGCCTCCCCCGATGCCCCGGGCTCCGAGACGCTCTCGGAGAATCCACGCGGCCAGCAGGGCGGCCGCCACGGGCTCGAGCGCGAGGATGATCGCGCCGTGGATGGCTGACATACGCCCCTGCGCCCAGGTCCAGCCCAGAAACGCTCCGACCGTGCAGAAGGACCCGAGGTAGAGGACGCTCCAGAGAAACTTGCCGGGCCACTCAATCGGCCGGGACTCGAGAATCGCCAGGGGGAGCCTCGCCAGAACGGGAGCCTTCGCGGCAAGCGAGAGCAGGCCGGCCGAGACAGTGACGACGGCAAGCTGCACCGCCGTCAGCCAGAGAGCCTCGTGTGTCCCGGCGCGCTCGGCCAGCTCCACGCCGTAGAACGCAAAGACAACACCGCAGGCCGCCACCGCGAGATCGCCCCGGTTCAAGACCCCTCCCGCCTGGGGATAGGTCAGCAGGAAAAATCCGATCGAAGCGAGTGTGATGCCGATGCCGTTCTCCAACGAGGGAAGTCGGCGCGTCCGAAGATAAGCCGCGAAGGGCGTCAAGACGACGGCAAGCCCCGTCAGAAATGCGGCCTTCGAAGCCGAGGTCTCGGCCTGACCCACGACCTGAAAGGACATCCCGGCGGCCAGCAGCAGACCCAGAACCAGACCGTCTCTCACGAGCGCGCGCCCCGGCGTTCGTCCGAAGAGGGCGAGCGACGCGATTGCGGTCGCCAGCAAGAATCGGAAAAAGAGAAGAGCCAGCGGCGGCGCGTCGTCCAGCGCGCTGCGGACCACGACAAACGAGGAGCCCCAGACGAGCGTCACCGCGAGCAGGACCGCGTCGGCGCGCAAGTTGACGGGTCGGGACTCGGGCGTCTTGGGCATGCAGAAGCTATCAGCTGTCAGCTCTCAGCTCTCAGCCGTACCGGCCGATTTGTTGCGAGAGCAACCCTACGCTAGCATCGGGCGCCTTGCCGGACACCAGCGTTTCTCCACGGGTGCGCTTTGCGCCTTCGCCGACGGGATCGCTCCACGTCGGGGGCGCCCGGACGGCCCTGTACAACCTGCTTTTCGCCAGGGCAAGCGGGGGCGTCTTCCTCCTTCGGATCGAGGACACGGATGTCGAGCGCTCCCGCCAAGAGCTCTCGAAACAAATCGTCTCCGCCCTGGAGTGGCTCGGGATCCCCTGCGATGAGGGGGGCGGCCCCTACTACCAGTCGAACCGTTATGACCTCTACCGCGCCGCGGCCGAGAAGCTGCTCCGCGAGGGCAAAGCCTACCGGGCCTTCGAGACGCCTGAAGAACTTGGCCGGGAACGCAAGCGGGCGGAAGCCGAGGGCCGCGCCTATCGCTACTCCGGGGCCGGGCGCAGCATCCCTGCCGAGGAGAGCGACCGCCGCGCCCGCGCCGGTGAGCCGCACGTCGTCAGACTCAAGATGCCCTCCGAGACGATCGTCGTCGAGGATCTGATCCGGGGCCAGGTGGAGTTTCCGGCCGAGGCCCTCGACGATTTCGTGCTAGTGCGTTCCGACGGCCATCCCCTCTATCACTTCTGCGTCTGCGTGGACGACGCGGACATGCGAATCACGCACGTCATTCGCGGAGACGACCATCTGGCCAACACACCCAAGCACGTCGCCCTCTTCC
>JBOGJN010000031.1:0-2050 GCA_050745445.1 Thermoanaerobaculia bacterium | reverse complement strand
GGAAGATCCGAAGCTCCATGCCCACCCCGGTTCGCACGTGCGAGAAGCTGATGTTCTGGCTCTCGTGCCACACGTTGCCCACGTCCGCGAAAGCCAGGAGCTTGGCGGGGCCGATGGCCAGAAACACGTATTCGATGTTGAAGACGACGTACTTGTTTCCGCCCAGGATGCGCCCGAGGTCGTCCGTGAAGACCTCGTTGTTCGGCTTCAGGGGCAGGACGGAGCCCACGCGGAACCCGCGGATACTCTGCTCGCCGCCGATCTGGTAGCGCTCGAAGATCGGAAGCGGTTTGCCGCCGTACGACTGGACGTAGGCCGCCTCCACGTTCAGGCCCAGATAGGCGTGCCGCGGCAGCCGCAGGGGGACGTAGATCGATGCTCCCACGACCGGTTTGATGAAGTAATCCGTGCCGCCGAGGATCCCGCCGGCAAACTGGAGGGACGCCGCGAAGCGCTTGCCCCGATTGGGGTCGAACGGGTCGTTGCGGTCGTCGTACCGGTAGGCCGGCGTGATGGAGGACGTGCGGCCCGTCACGTCGGTGAACTTCGTGGGCGGCGCCGGCTGGCCCGGAGGGGTCTGCGCGCTGTTGACGGGGAAGTTCGCGAGGATGTCCTCGTAGGCATACAGGGCCGAGAGGCCGTCGAAGAGCCCGAGGCCCTTGCCGTAGAAGACCGAGCCGCCGATGCGCTTGTCCGTGATGTTCAGGTAGTTCTGCTGGCGGCGGTAGACCGAGAACCCGAGCGACTGGTTACGGTCCATCCACCAGGGAATGGTGTAGGACAGGTCGTAGAACTTCGTGTACTTGCCGATCTGCGCCGAGGCGCCCAGAATCTCGCCGCGCCCGAGGAAGTTGCGGGTCTGGAAGGAGAACTGCCCGAAGAACCCGTCGAGCGCCGAGTAGCCCGCCCCGAACTGGATCTCGTTCTTGGAAGTCTCCGTTCCCTTCAGGCCCAGGTCCACCTTCTTTTCCTGCCCGCGGACGGAGAATTCGGGCTCTTCCTGGATCTTGAAGTAGCCCAACTGCTGCATCTTCTGGAGGCTCTTCTTGACGGCCTCCATGTTCATCACGTCGCCCTCGTCGAGAGCGAATTCGCGGCGGACGACCTTGTCGCGAGTGAGCGTGTTGCCCGTGATCTCCAGGCGGCCCAGATAGAACTTGTCGCCCTCGTAGATCTTCACGTCCACATCCACCCGGTTCTGGCCCACCTCCCGGTAGCTGGGGTCGGCGAACCAGTAGATGTAGCCCCGCGACTTGTAGAGACCCTCGATGCGGGACAGGGCCTCCACGATGCGGTCCCGGTTCAGAACGGATCCCGGCTTCAGCTCCACGAACTCCTTGAGCATCCGCTCCCGCGCCACCACCATCGGCTGTCCCTCGGCTTCCGGCTGCCCCGACTGATCCATCTTCACGATCCGGATCTCGCCCGCGAAGAATTGGTCGCCCTCGACGACCGGAATGGTCATGCGCACCTGCCTCTTGAACTTCTTCGGGTCCGCCTTCGGGTTCTTGACGAAGACGTCCAGGATCGGGTCCTTGACGACGATGTCTTTGTAGCCTTTCGACTGGTAGACGCCCTTGATCAGCTCGACGTCGGCTTCATAGTTGGCCTGGCTGTACGTCGTGCTCTCGGAGAGCAGCCTCCAGAACACGGCGACCTTCGTCTTCTTCATGGCGTTGCGCAGGGTCCACCCCGAAACCGCCTTGTTTCCCGTGAAGTGGATCGCGGCGATCTTGATCTTGTCGCCCTCGTCGATTGCGAAGACGACCTTCTTCTCGGTCTTCGACACGTCCTGGATCTGGAAGTCGACGGAGGCGCTCCGAAACCCCTGCTCCGTGTAGTAATCGGCAATCACGGCGCGGACCTTCGCGATGTCGCGCAGCGAGAGCGGGGCCCCCGCCTTCACGTCCACCTTCTGCTCCTTCAAGCGGTCCTTGATCTGGGAGACCGAGAGCTTCTTGTTGCCCTGGTACTCGACGGCCGAGATCATCGGGCGCTCCTCGATGGACACGACGAGCGTGACGCCGGCCGGGGCGGTCTCGGCCTCGAT